>JANLFZ010000520.1:2309-4347 GCA_024653385.1 Thermoguttaceae bacterium
CGGCGCTGGTCATCGCCGGCGGTGCCGGCCACATCGCCCACGTGGGCGACAGCCGGGTGTACCGCGTCCGGGCCGGGCGGATCGAGCAGTTGACATTCGATCACAGCCTGGTTTGGGAACTGCGGGCAGCAGGGCAGATCCCCTCGGGCGATGCTCCCAGCTACATCCCCAAGAACATCATTACCCGATCGCTCGGTCCCAACTCCGACGTCCAGGTCGACCTCGAAGGACCGCTCGCCCTCGAACCGGGGGATATCTTCCTGTTGTGCAGCGACGGGCTTTCCGGGCAGGTGGGCGATGCGGAGATCGGCAAGATCCTCTCGGTCTTGCCTCCCGATGAGGCGGTCCGCACGTTGATCGATCTGGCCAACCTGCGCGGCGGACCCGACAACATCACGGTCATCGTGGTTCGAGTGAAGGAACGGCCGAACACCAAAGCGATGGCACCACCGGTCGCGATGGGGGCACGGCAGAGGCCAAGCCGGGTCGAATGGGTGGCATGGGGTGTGGCAGCGGGCCTCGGGCTGCTCGCGCTGGGGGGGGCCGTCACCGGGCACTCGGTCGCCGCGCTATGCAGTCTGGCCGGCGCGGTGGTCTCGGCCGCAGTGGCTCTGGTCGTGCGGCATGGCCCGACGGCGGGGGGCGAGCCCGAGCAACGCCCCTTGGGCAAAGGGCCCTACGGCCGTTGGGACTGTACTCCAGACAACGCGTTGATCACCGAGTTGTCGCGTGTGTGCCAGCAGCTCCGCGAAGCAGCCACCGCGGGCGCCTGGAAAGTCCACTGGTCGGCCTTCTCGAAATACGATGGCCGGGCAGCAGCCGCCACGCGGGAGGGGCGGTACGGCGATGCCGCGGCCGACTACTGCCGCGCCATTTCGTTCCTCATGGACGAGCTGCGCCACCAGCCCCGTCCGTCCGACGCCGACGGCTCTTCCATCGTGCTGTGACCGGCTCCTCGTCTTGCCGCAGGGGCCCAACCGTGTTAGACTCGTCCGCGTGATGCACGGAGGATTCCCGCGACAGGAGGTCGCCGGTGCTTTTCAAGTGGCCAATCCGGGTCAAACTTCTTGTCGGGCTGGGACTTCTGCTCCTGCTGGTCGTCATCCTCTCCAGCAGCGGCCTGTATGCCATCAATGCCTACCGCCGGCTGGTGAAGGACCTCAGTTGGCGGGCCGATGAACTCCCCTTGGCTGGGGGACTTAGCCAACGGGTGGGCGAGCTGCGCATGAGCCTGAGCGAGTTGAGCGGGCTCCGCGCGGCATCGTACCCGGCCGACGCAAGTCGGGTCCCCATGCGGCTGCGCATGGTCCACAGCGAGTTCCGCGCGAGGCTCGACGACGCTACCCGGGCCCTGGACGCTTACCGCGCCCAGCTCGAGCACAAGCTTCGCGCCGGTTCGCCGATTGCTGACGACCAGCACGAGTGGGCCACCGTGCGCAAGCTCGAGGCCGCCCTGTGGCGGGTCCGCGAACGGGACCGCGCGACGGACTGGGTCCTGGCCGACCGCGAAGTCGACGCCATGCGCGCCGAACTCGACCAGCTCCAGATCATGGCGGCGGAACTGCCGAGCTATCTTCAGGACAAGATGCGCGGCCTGACCGATAGCGTACGCATGCGCTACCGCACGCTCATCGTCGGCATGTGGATCACCAGCGCCACGGCGGGGCTGATCTTCGCCGTGCTCTTGCGCCTGTTCTACCAGTGGATCTTCCGGCCGCTTCGGGTCCTGATCGGGGGTTCGCGGCGAGTGGCGGCGGGTCAGTTCGGACACCGCATCCACCTGGAAACCCACGATGAAATGGCCGAGCTGGCCGACGCGATGAACCAGATGACCGCCCGCTTCCAGGCCATCCGCGACGACCTCGATCGCCAGGTTCAGGAACGCACCAAGCAAGTGGTTCGGAGCGAACAGTTGGCCAGCGTCGGCTTCCTGGCGGCCGGCGTCGCCCACGAAATCAACAACCCGCTGGCCTCGATCGCCCTGTGCGCCGAATCGCTCGAAGGCCGGCTGGCCGAGGCGCTCGACCCGGCGAACCCC
>JANLFZ010000521.1 GCA_024653385.1 Thermoguttaceae bacterium
ATCGTATGGCTCGTCCCGTCCTTGATCGCACTAATTGGCACCGCGAGCACCTGCGTGACGTTCGATGCCTGCGGGTCGTTCATCAACAGCACGCCGCCCCAGGAGAGCTTGCCGTAGGCGCCTGGGGTCGGGCCCTTGTCGCGGGTGGTGGGATGGTCGAACGCCCCCATGATGCCCACGTAGTTGGCGCTCATCACCATGGCGGGATTCGAGGGCGGGTCGTTCTGAAGCACGAAGTCCTCCAGCACGCTCGACGGGCACCGCATGAACGGAAAGCGCATTTCGCGGAGCAAGTCGCGGTTGTTGTCGTTGCCGTTGGTGCCGAGCCATCCGGTCACCGAGCTGCGCTGGTCAAAGGCCTGATAGGTGCTCTCTTCCTCGATGTACGGCAAGATGCGCACCCACCACGAATGCCCGTATCCACCCGAAAGCGTCGACAACCCGCCGATCGGGAACGTCTTGACCGCCGACTCGTAATTCAACAGCGCCAAGCCAACCTGTTTGAGGTTGTTCGAGCAGTTCGAACGCCGGGCCGCCTCGCGCGCCGCCTGAACGGCCGGCAACAAGAGGGAGACGAGAATCCCGATGATCGCGATGACGACCAAGAGTTCGACCAGCGTGAATCCCCCGGGCGGTCGCCCCCCGCGCCCGTTACGCCGCTTCGGTGCCATCCAGAACCGCATGTCGTCTCCTCCGGATAAACAAGAACAAGACTGCGCCAGCAGTCTGGCGTTGACCGTACTTTGCCTCGCAAATCGCGCTACCCCTTATGATAGTTGACTCGGCGCCGTCCGCAAACGGTTTGTCCCCTGTCGGGGAAAACGCGGCTCCTCCGACCGAGGTGTTTCCCTCAGGTCCACAAGTTCCGGTCGAGCATCCGGTAATTGATCGCTTCGTTCAAATGGGCGGGAAGAATGTGCTCGCTGGCGTCCAGGTCGGCAATGGTTCGGGCGGTGCGGAGGATCTTGTCGTGGGCCCGGGCCGAAAGGCCCATCTCGGTCATAGCCGCGCGAAGCAAGTTCGCCCCCTCGCTGTCCAACCGGCAGAACTGCCTGATCTGGCGGTGGGTCATGTCGGCGTTGTGCCGTGTGGCCATCCCCCGAAACCGCACGGCCTGGATCGCCCGCGCTGCCATCACGTGGCGGCGCATTTCGGCACTGGAGGTTCCCGGCGCCCCGCCCGACAGCTCTCGAAACGGCACGGCCGGCACCTCGATGTGGATGTCGATCCGATCGACCAGGGGGCCGCTGATCTTCGACATGTACTTCTCCACCTGGGGCGGAGTGCAGTGACAGCTCCTCCGGGGGTCTCCGCGATAGCCGCACGGGCAGGGATTCAGCGCGGCGATGAGCATGAAATTGGCCGGGAACGTGGTGCTCGACAACGCCCGAGAGATCGTCACCGTGCCATCCTCCAGCGGTTGGCGCAACACTTCGAGGGTCTGGCGATTGAACTCGGGCAATTCGTCGAGAAACAGCACGCCGTTGTGCGAAAGGGAGATTTCGCCCGGCGAGGGCGTTGACCCTCCGCCAACTAGTCCCGCGTTGCTGATCGTGTGATGGGGGGCCCGAAACGGCCGCACGGCCAGCAGCGGTTCCCCCGGCTTCAACCGGCCGACCGCGCTGTAGATGCGCGTGGTTTCGATGGACTCGGCCGGGGTGAGGTCGGGCAGGATGGTCGGCACGCGTTTGGCAAGCATCGTCTTGCCCGAGCCCGGCGGTCCGACCATCAGCAGGTTGTGTCCGCCCGCGGCGGCCACGGTCAGCGCCCGCTTGGCCATCTCCTGGCCACGAACATCGGAGAAATCCACATCGTATTGGGCCAGGGTACGGAACAGGTCGTCGATTCGCGACGGAGTGGGGGCGATTTCCAGTTGTCCGCTGAGGAAGCCCACGGCCTGTGCCAGGCTGGCGACGGCGATGGTCTCGACGCCTTCGACGACAGCGGCTTCGGCGGCGCTGTCGCTGGGCACCAGCAGGCCGCGCAACCCGTCTTGTTCGGCGGCCGCCATGGCCATCGACAGCGCTCCCTTGGCCGGGCGCGTGGTGCCGTCGAGGGCCAACTCGCCGACCACGGCGTATTGCGAGAGCAACTCGGACTCGAATTGACCGCTCCCCGCCAGAATACCCAAGGCGATGGCCAGGTCGAACGAGGCCGCCTCCTTGGGCAAATCGGCCGGAGCGAGGTTGATGACCACGCGGTTCTGCGGCCGTTGGAACCCCGAGTTCACGATGGCCCGCTCGACCCGGTGGGTGCTCTCCTTGACCGCGGCCTCGGGCAGGCCCACCAGAATCGTCTTGGGCAAGCCCGCGGGCGAGACGTCGACCTCGACCTCGACCGGAGAAGCGTCGATTCCCAAGAGGGCGAATGTCTTGAGCTTGGCCAGCATGCGGGGAACGCTCCTCGAAAGAGCGAGGCCTTGCCGCATCGGGCGACGTCGGCATGGCCGGAAAGCGTCGGGTGACCCCATTGTCGCGGGGCGGACCGAACTCCGCAAGCGATGCCGCACGCCGGCGCCGGCGCCGCGGAAAAAGCGCGCGCCGCACCCGCCGCACTGCGCCGGGGCAACAAGCCCTTGACAGACCTGAGGAAAACACGCATATTCCCGCGCGACCCCTTCACCGCGAACCGGAGGCATATCGCGAAAGACGCACCCGTCTCCTCTTCGATGCCGCGTCGCTTCTCCCGAGGGCACGTGGTCGCGCTGGTGCTGGTCGTGCTGGCAGCCTTTGCGGTCGGTCTTGCCGTGTCAGGAGAAAAGACCCCCGGTGGCGGCGCGACACCCTATACGCCCACGCAAGCCGAGTGGCTGTGCCTGATGCTCAACGTCGAGCAGGCGGTCGCCGCCAGCCAACAGACAGACGCCCGACGACGTGGCCGTCCGATTCGTCCACCAGCGATCGCGCCCCGACACGATCGGGATCGAGCTGGTCTGCAACCCGACCGTGCCTGTCGAGCGGTTGCAAACCCGGGCCGAATGGGCGCGCAAGCAGGCCCTCAATACGGCGCGCAGTCGCGGTTGGGACGGCTGGCTGAAGATCGAGGTCAAGGAGATCCGGCTCACGGATCGTCCCAAGCCCGCGCCCTTAAACGAGTAACCGTCCAGCCGGCCGGCATCGCTCGAGAGAAACGCCCCGCGCGGTTCGACCGGCGGTGTTGTCGGCATGCGCTTCTCAAGCCGGGCCTACTTCGTTTCGAGGCCCTTGGTCGTCGTCCGGATGCGGCAAAGCCATTGGTTCGCGGTGACGTAAAGCACCGACCCATCGCCGCCGAACCGGCAGTTGGCGGTCGGCACCCCGGGATTGATGCGGCCCAGGAACGTGCCATCGGGCGCGAAGACGTTCACGCCACCCGGCCCCGTCGCGAACAAGTTGCCCGCGCGGTCGACCTTCATCCCATCGGGCAGACCCTTGAGTCCCCGCTTGAGCCACGACGTGGCATCGCAGAACACGCGACTCGTTCCCAGCGTGCCGTCGGGTTTGACCTCGTAGGCCATCCAAACCGCCTTCTCGGGGTCGGACTGCGCCACGTAAAGCGTCTTCTCGTCGGGCGAAAAGGCGATGCCGTTGGGCCGGGTCATTCGGTCGGTCAGAAGGGTCACCTTGCCGTCGGTCGAAACGCGGTACACGCCGCAGAAGTCGAGTTCCCGCGACGGGTCGTCCGCGCCCTTGGGCAATCCATAGGGCGGATCGGTGAAGTAGAGATCGCCATTCGATTTGAACACCGCGTCGTTGGGGCTGTTGAATCGCTTGCCTTGGTAGCGATCCGCCAGGGTGGTCCATCGCCCATCCTTCTCGACCCGCACGATGCGCCGATCGCCGTGCTGGCACATGACCAGCCGGCCTTGCGGGTCCAACAGGAGGCCGTTCGTGCCCGACTCGCCTCCCCGGGGTGCCGTGCCCGTGTAGCCCGCCGGCTTCATGAACAGGCGGATCCCCTCGCCGTCCTTCCATCGCATGATCGCGTTGTTGGGGATGTCGGAGAAGAGTAGGTACTGGCCTTCGGGCACCCAGACCGGACCTTCGGTCCACTGGAACCCCTCGGCGAGTTTCTCGAGCACCGCGCCGGGTGGGACGAGCTTATCGAAGCGGGCATCGGCGCGCTCGATCGTCCCGACCGTGGGAAACGCCCTGCCGTCCGCTGCCCACGCGGTGGGACCCCACGTTGTTTGGAACCATAGGAAGACCCATCCGGCAACAAAGCAACATCGTCGCATCATGGCTCGGCCTCGAGAGGTTCGTAAGGCGGGTTGTCCACGGACCCAACCCGACAACGCACCGCCCGGCTGCCATGATAAGGGCGCCGGTTCCTGGCGGCAAGCCGCTCGGGAAAGCGTGGTCTTCCTGA
>JANLFZ010000522.1:0-2665 GCA_024653385.1 Thermoguttaceae bacterium
CGGACCGTTTGCCCGACGACCTCGAAGTGACCCACGTGAACCTCAACGACCAGACGATCGAGGGGGTTCGCCACCGGAGGTACCCCGCTTTCAGCGTGCAGTACCACCCCGAGGCCTCGGCCGGCCCGCACGACAGCAACCACCTGTTCGCCCGATTCCGCGAGATGCTCGACTAGGCGCTTGCGGCCCGACAATCCTGCACTTTGCACACGGTGGCCCGATGGCCCGCAACTCGATGATCTTCGGCTTGCTTCTGGTGGCTTTGGGGATTGGCGGGTACTACGGGACGGGCCAGGCCAGCCTGACCGCCCTCATCCCAGCCGCCTTTGGCGTGGGCATTCTCGGCCTGGGGATTGCCGCCTTGAAAGACTCGTTCCGCAAGCACGCGATGCACGCGGCGGCCGTGCTGGGGCTGGTCGGCTTCGCGGCGACGGTGTTGTACCTCGTCGACCTGTTGCGGTTGATCTTCGACCAGCCCGCTCTCTTGGCAAAATCGGCCATGGCCGTCTTGTGCGGCGCCTATGTCGCCCTGGCCGTCAAGTCGTTCATCGATGCCCGGCGACAGCAAAAGCCGCCGCAAGCCTGAGGGCCCAAATCCCGGCGCCTCGGTCAGGCCATCAGCCGTCCGCAGTAGGCGAACTCGACGGCCAGCGCCGTGGCCATCGCGGCCACATCGACGAGTTTCTCTTCTTCCCGGCTGCGTGGGAACTTCAGGTGAAGGGCCTGGGCACGGTCCTCGAGTTTGTCGAGAATCGTTTGGGCCTCTTCCTCGTCGAGCGCCGACCAGCGGACCATTCGCTCCAGGAGTTCGCCGCGGCGCTCATGGAGCAGATCGGCGGCCAAGATGGCCGAATTGCCGTTCATCGGCGGAAAGACCAGCCGCAACCGATCGTCCACGTAACCCTGCGCCGCCGCGCGAAACCGCTCGGTCCGCTGCCCGTAGTGCTCGGCCAGACGCATCTCCATCTTCTCGACCGGGTTGAGCAATCGGCCGCCTTGGCGGCGCGGCCGCTCGCCGCGGAACCGCCGCATCAGCGAGTCGACGTACTTCAGTTTTTGAAGCGCGGGCCAATAACGATACCGCTTGCGCCACGCCGACCGGGGTGTGAGCCATACGGCAAACGTCTCGGCGAAATCCTCGTCGGGGTGCTTTTGCGCGTAGGTCCGACCGTATTGCCCCGAATAGATATGACGCACGAACTTCTTGCTGGCCGGCTGCGGACGAAAGACCTCGCGATACGGCTTGGAGAACGGGCCGAAGGTCTCGGCCCAGCCAGGCTCTCGCCACAGGCGGTAGGCGTAGTTGACCGCGTGGCCCGCCTCATGACGCAACAGCATCATGATCATCTGGTCGTCCTCGAGGTCGCCGGTCTGCTCCTCCTCGATCCGCGCAAGACGCTCATCAGCCAGATAGAAGGGGATGCCGATCACCGGCACGCGGTCGGGACAACCCCAGCTATCGGTCAAATAGAACGAGGGGAGAAACCGCATTCCTTTGGCGGTGAACTCCCGGTGGAGCCGTGTGGTGAACGGCTCCAAAGGCGAACCCTTGATCGTCAGTCCGAGATCGCAAATCCGCGTATGGAGCAGCTCGCACCGCACGGTCTCCCAACTGTTGAACGGCGTCAGAACGGATTCCACCGTGGACATGGGAGAACCAGGGCAAGCGCATCAAGGCACATCGGGGCAAACGGGGCCGGGCCGCTTGGAGCAACCGGCCGGTGGCGGGCAACTGCCCGACCGAACTTCCAACCGGCAAATTCTAACCCTGTCCCGTTGCCCACACAACACGAAGCCCGCCTCGAATACGGATTGAACATAGATCGTTCTGGGGGATGACGTGTGGCTTTTTGGTATGGGAAACCGCGCCTTGTCCCTACTCCTGGTGTGCTCGGCTATACTCCCTGGACTGATACCAACCCGCTGTGGCACTGGCCGTCAGGGGGGCGGTCGGCTATAGTCGAGGAAGGCAGAATCGGCGGTAATCCCTGGCAGCTTCCCTTTCGTGCGATCATGGATCCACTACCATGTCTATCAGCCAGGTGAACATCACGCTGGGCACGGCCGGGCACATCGACCACGGCAAGACCGCCTTGGTCAAGTCGCTGACCGGTTGCGAAACCGACCGCCTGAAGGAAGAGAAAGAGCGGGGCATGTCGATCGACCTGGGCTATGCTCCTTGCACGATCGACGAGGTGCAGGTGGGCATCGTCGATGTCCCCGGCCACGAGAACTTCGTCAAGACCATGGTGGCCGGGGCCAGCGGCATGGATGGGGTGATTCTGGTCGTGGCCGCCGACGACGGCGTGATGCCCCAAACCCGCGAACACCTCGACATCCTCACGCTGCTGGGTATCCGGCACGGCCTGGTGGCGCTGACGAAAATCGATCGCGTTCCACGCGAGCGCCGGGAATTGGTCCAACGCGACGTAACCGATCTCGTCCGGGGGACCTTTCTCGAAAACACCCCGATTCTACCTGTGTCGAATATCACCTGGGAGGGGTTCGACCCGTTCCTCAAGGCCCTGGCGGCCCTGGTGCAGTCGATCCCTCCCAAGCGGACTGACGGGGTCTTCCGGGTACCGCTGGACCGGGCGTTCTCGGCCAAGGGGTACGGCACGATCGTGGCGGGCATCCCGATCGCCGGCGAGGCCCACGTCACCGA
>JANLFZ010000522.1:2675-3681 GCA_024653385.1 Thermoguttaceae bacterium
CGTCCTGCTGCCGCAAGACGAGATCGGCCGGCTCAAGCGCATTCAGGTCTACGGCCGCGACAGCGACACCGTCAAGGCGGGCCAGTGCGCGGCTCTGAACGTGGGCCATTGGGATCACCGCGCGATCCGGCGCGGCGATGTGGTCACGCTGCCCGGTTACTTCGAGCCCGCCACGTGGTACACCGCTCAGTTGCGTCTATTGCCGCAGGAGAAACTGGCGCTTAAGAACGGGGCAGCGGTGAAATTCCACACGGGCACGTCGGAGGTGAACGCGACGCTCTATTCGCCCGACGGCGCGCCCATGTACGGCGGCAACGACTACTTCGTGCAGTTTCGGCTCGATCGGCCGGTCGTCGCGGGCCCCGGCGACCGCTTCATCGTCCGTACCCTGGCGCCGGTGCGAACCGCCGGCGGCGGCACGATCCTCGAGGCCACCGCGCGGCGACTGAAGCGGAACCGTCCCGAGGTCGCCGAGCGCCTGCTCGCACAGGCCCAAGCCCTGGGCGACGAGACCCGCTTCGTCGCGTGCTGCCTGCGGCAGATCGAGACCTTGGCGGCCAGCGAGGCGGACCTGGCGGCGCGGGCCAAGGTGCTCCGCCGCCGGCTCCCCCTGATCATGGCCCGGCTGATCGACGAACGCCAGGCCGTGGCCCTCGGGGCCGGGCTCTACATCCATTCCCACACGGCGGCCGCGGCGGCCGATCGCGTGTTGGGCATCCTCCGCGATTTCCACCGGCAGTCGCCCGAGAGTCCGGGCATGACGATCGAGCAACTGCGCCAGGCCGCACCGATCGACAAGGCCGTGCTCGACGGCCTGGTGGCCTGGATGAAATCGCAAGGCCGCCTCGTCGAGCGAAACCAGCGACTGGCCGTCCCGGAACATCAGCCGACCTTCCACGACGAGGATTCGAAACTCGTCGAGGCCGTCGAGGCGGTCTTTCGCCGGCAGGCTTTCAATCCTCCCTCGCCCGACGAACTCGCCGCATTTTTAGCAGAGACAGCCGCC
>JANLFZ010000522.1:3691-4330 GCA_024653385.1 Thermoguttaceae bacterium
GCGCGGCGATCGACCGCGCGATCCGCATTCTCGGCGAACACCAGCGTCTGGTTTGCGTGGGCGAGGGCCTGTGGTTTCACGACGAGGCCGTGGCCCGCGCCCGGCAGATCCTGGTCGACTATCTACGCAAGGAGGGCCGTCTCGAAAGCGTGCGGTTCAAGTACCTCTTGGACACCACGCGCAAGTTCGCCCTGCCGCTGTTGGACTATTTCGATCGCGTGGGGCTCTTGCGGCGCTCGGGCAACACGCGCTTCTTGAGGGAGAAATAGCCGCGCCCTCGTGGAATAGCTGCCGAGTCACCGCGATGCAACCAATTCCGCCGACGACGATTCGCAAGGCCCTGTGGACCGGCGCGCCGGCAGGACTGTTTTTCGGCGCGGTGTATCTCTACGTCTGGCTGTTGGTCGACCCCCGGCTGATTCACCACGGCCTGGGCATTCTCACCCCGTATTCGCCGTTCGTCTTCCACACGGGATGGCCTTTTCTCGGCGATCACGTGGCGCGCGTCGGGGGACCCTCGGAGTACGTGATTCGGTTGCTCTCGCAGTTCTATGCCTTGGGTTGGGCGGGGGCCCTGGTGGTCGCCGGCCCGGCGCGCGATGCCATCGGCAAGCCGCCCCATGCACCACGCCGCGCCGG
>JANLFZ010000523.1 GCA_024653385.1 Thermoguttaceae bacterium
CGGGAATCGCGCTGGATGGCGATTCCCGCCTCCTGTTCCATGATCTCGATGCCCAATTGCCGCTCGCGAGGGTAATGCGTGTGGATGACCGACCCGATCCGGTCCTTGAGCTGGGGAATCACCTTGCCGCTGCGGTTGTACGTGGCGGGATTGGCGGAAAAGAGCACCAGCACGTCGATGTCGAACCGGACAGGGTAGCCGCGAATCTGGACGTCGCGCTCTTCGAGGATGTTGAACAGGCCCACCTGGACCAGTTCGTCCAGCTCGGGCAGTTCGTTGACCGCGAAAATCCCCCGGTGCATCCTCGGAATCAGCCCGAAGTGCAGGGCCTCTTCGGCCGACATGCTCTTGCCCAAGGCCAGCTTGGCCGGGTCGATTTCGCCGATCACGTCGGCGAACTTCGTGCCGGGCGCCAGGCGCTCGGCATAACGCTCCCGGCGTGGCCACCACGCGATGCGAACCCGATCCTCGGGATTCTCGGCCACGTAGCGCTTTCCCATCGTGGTGATCGGGTGGTACGGGTCCTCGTGGACAGGACAGCCCGGCAGGTCGAGGTAAGGCGTCTCTTCGTCGAGGAAGCGGACCAACAGCCGCATCAAGCGGCTTTTCGCCTGCCCCTTCTCGCCCAAGAACAGCATGTCGTGACCGGCGATCAGCGCGATGTTGATCTCGGGAATAACCGTGTCGTCGTACCCCACGATCCCGGGAAACAGCTCGTCGCCCTGGCTCAACTTCCGCATGAAGTTCTCGTACAGCTCGCGCTTGACCGGGCGCGATACCCAGCCGCTTTCCCGCAGATCGCGCAACGAACTGGGTTTGGTCTTTCCCGAAATCACGGCCATGGGCGGCTCCTCGTTCATTGCTCATTCTAGCGCGACGGGCCCGGTCGCCAAGCAGAACGGCCTCCGGCCACCCGGCCGCCCGTCAAGCGAGAGCAAGCAGAAGCAGCGCCCGATAGGCGTGCCCGCCACCGCGCGCCCCGTCGACCAGCCGAACACCGACGCTGCTAGCGCGCAACTGGATGGCAAGCTGCCCGACCAAGCGCAAACCCCTCTGATATGGAGGACCAAACCCGATTGCAGGGCAGGACCCAGCATGGCTCGAGATCAGGATGCCGCACCAACGGGTGGACTATGTGGTGGCTCCTTGGGTGGAGGAGGCAGGAGTTTCGAGTTGGTTGCCCCAGGCGGGGCATTTATGTCTGGCAACAGGTAGGGCTGGTTGGCGCCTGGCACATCGGGCACCGTGAACACGACGTTCCCCAACTCGCTCTTGGAAACCGCCGGCCCACAACCGGGCAAGCCGAGGCTCATCGCGACCAGTCCGGGCAAAACGGTCCACGCAACTCGCATGGAGATCTCCATGACAACGCAGGGACAAGGCGAGGTCCTTTAGCCGATCGGGCGAATGCCTGGACCAAGAACCTCGAATGTCTATTCGTCTACTCATTGTAGCTGCCACCCGCGTCGTCCGACAGTGCTTGCTACGTTTGAGGCGGCCGCGTAGACTGCCCCCAACAAGCGGACCCGTCTTTCAGGTGACCGAAGGCGCGACATCATGACCTATTTGCCGCTGATTGCGCTGCTGGTTGGTGTGGTTACCGTGATCGGAATGATTGTCGCATTGCGGCTCAATGCGTTTGTGGCGTTGACCATTGCCGCGATGGTCGTCGCGGGGATGGCCACCACGGAGTCGCTCACGCAGTACCCCGAGGACCTCGCCGCGATGACGGGCGAGGTTTGGTCGGAAGCCCAGGTGCGGAGTTTCGTCGCCTCCAACGCCCCGGCTCGCGTGGCCAAGGCGTTTGGCGCGGCGGCGGGGAACATCGCCATCGTCATCGCCCTGGCGTCGATCATCGGCAAGTGCCTGATGGACTCGGGGGCTGCCGACCGCATCGTCCGTTCGTTTCTGAAGGCCTCGGGACAGAAAGGCGCGCCGGTGGCCTTGGCGTCGAGCGGTTTTGTCCTCTCGATTCCCGTGTTTTTCGACACCGTGTTCTACCTGCTCGTGCCTCTTGCCCGCTCCCTCTGGCGTAGCACCCGAAAGAACTACATGCTGTATATCCTTGCGATCGGCACGGGGGCGGCGATCACGCACACTCTCGTTCCGCCCACGCCGGGGCCGCTGGTCATGGCCGAGAACCTGGGGGTCGATCTGGGTACAATGATCATGGTCGGCACCGTGGTGGCGCTGGCCACGGCGGTCACGGTCTTGCCGGTCTGTTATCTCTTCAATCGCCGGATGGACCTGCCCATGCGCCCCTATGCCGGGGAGGAGGAGACGCGGCCGTTGGACGACGCCGAGCTGCCGCCCCTCTGGCTTTCGCTGGCGCCGATTGTGCTTCCCGTCCTCCTGATCTCCGCGCAGACGATCGCCAAGACGATGTCGGGTCAGGGCGAGAACGCGGCGGTGGCGGTCGCGAGCCGTCTGACGGGCATCCTGGGAAACCCGAACTTCGCCCTTCTGCTCTCGACCGGCGTGGCCATGTGGGTGCTGGCCGCGTACCGCAAGTTGTCGCTGGCCGATCTGGCCAAGACGACCGAGACGGCGCTCATGTCGGGCGGCGTGATCATCCTCATTACCGCGGCCGGCGGCGCGTTCGGCGCCGCCTTGCAGCAGGCGGGCGTGAAGCAGTCGATTCTGGGTCTGGTCGGTCCCGAAAGCCAAAGCATGGGACTGACCATGCTCGTCCTCGGGTTCGGCATCTCGTGCATCCTGAAGATCGCCCAGGGATCCAGCACCGTGGCAATGATCGTCACCTCGAGCATGATCGCGGCCATGGGCACCAGCCCCGAGGCGCTTGGCTGTCATCCCGTCTACCTTTGCACGGCCATCGGCGGCGGGTCGCTCGTCGGCAGTTGGATGAACGACTCGGGTTTCTGGATCGTTTCGCGAATGAGCGGGCTGACCGAGGTCGAAACGCTCAAGGCATGGACGGTGATCCTGGTGATCGTGGGCTTTCTCGCCTTGGGCTACAGCCTGTTGTTCGCCACGCTCTTGCCGCTGGTTTGACACTCATGTTGACCCGCGCGCTAAAGGATGAGGCCCGCCGTCTGGGGTTCGAGCTTTCGGGGGCCTGTCCGGCCGTGACGCCGCCCGGAGTCCAGCGTTTTCGAGTGGCTCGAAGCAGGCTACGCGGGGGAGATGCGATATCTTGCCGCGCGGGCCGATGCCTACCAACATCCGCGGCACGTGCTTGAAGGCGTGCGCAGCGTGTTCGTGCTGGGCAAGGTCTACCGCACCGCGGAGCCGAACGAACGGCGGATCGGCGAGGGCCGGGTCTCGCGCTACGCCTGGGGTGCGGATTACCACGACCTGATCCGCGACCGGCTCCGCGACCTCGCCGCGCTCCACCAGCGCCTGGCGCCCGGGGCCGCAGTTCGCGGCGTGGTCGATACGGCCCCGCTGTTGGAGCGCGAGTTCGCCCAATTGGCCGGCCTGGGCTGGATCGGCAAGAACACGCTCCTGTTGAACCCCCGTCACGGCAGTTGGCTCTTCCTGGCCGCCCTGCTGACAAGCGAGGTGCTGGAGTACGACCGGCCGTTCGGGTCCGACCACTGCGGCACGTGCCGGGCATGTCTTGATGCCTGCCCCACGGGGGCCCTTTTCGAGCCCTACCGCCTCGACGCCCGACGGTGCATCAGCTATCTGACGATCGAGTTCCGCAGCCACGTGCCGCGGAGACTCCGCCCGGAGGTGGGCGCCTGGGTCTTCGGCTGCGACCTGTGCCAGGAGGTCTGTCCGTGGAACCGCCGCTCGCCCGCGACGGAAGAAGGGGCTTTTCAGCCGGGCGAGGGCATGAACCCGCTCGACCTGGCCGGGCTCTTTGCCCTCGACGACGATGCCTTCCGCCGCCGCTTTCGCCACACGCCGCTGTGGCGCGCGAAGCGCCGCGGGCTCTTGCGCAACGCGGCGATCGCGCTGGGCAACCAGCCGCACGACGCGGCGATTCCCGGTCTGGTCCAGGGCCTCGCCGACCCCGAGCCCTTGGTCCGCGGCGCGTGTGCCTGGGCATTGGGTCGCCATGCGTCACCCGACGCAGAGCGGGCCTTGCGAGATCGGATTCCTGCGGAAACCCACGTCGAAGTGCTTGCAGAAATCGAATCGGCCTTGATCGATCCGGCGAAGCCGCCCTCAATCGGAAACTGATGCAGGCCGGCAGACGGCGAACCAAGGCACGCGCCGACCGGACATCCCGGCACGGCCGGAGAATTCGGCAAAGTCGGCGCATCCGGCCCTCGGTGAGCGTGCGGCGATAGTTCGTGGAACCGTTCACATTAGCCCGAAGCCCCAGCGAGGGTTAACGGTTTGGTGGCCCTCGCTG
>JANLFZ010000524.1 GCA_024653385.1 Thermoguttaceae bacterium
ACCGCTTCCTCGAACGCGCCGCGCTGGAGCGCGTCGCGCCCCAAGCTGTGCCAGGCATCCGCGTAATCCGGCGCCAGTTCCAGACACCGCCGCCAACAGCGGACCGCGCCGTCGCGGTTGCCGCACCGGCTCAGCACCAAGCCGAAGACACAGAGGGCGTCGGGGCTATCGGGATACTCGGCCAGCAAGGCCAGGGCCGCCTCGAGCGTCTCGCGCTTCAGGGCGCGCAGTTCGGACTGGGTTGCGGCATCCTCGGCCGATCGCGCCTGGTCAACGGCCTCCGGCCCAAGGGCCTCGGCAACCAGATCCTTCGGGTCGGGAAACCGCTGCCACCAGCGCACGGCCAGAAAACATCCCGCACACACCACCGCGGCCGACCCGACGATCCCCGACAAGAGTATGATCCGGCGGCGCCGGGGTGACCGGCGTGTGGATTGGGTGCAAAGAGACCCTGGCGAGGGTTGGGCGAAGAGGTGATGATCGCTCATACCGCACGCCCCAAGCGCCACGCGCAGCCCAAAAGCGCGATGGCTGAAGCGGGACCGACGCGCCCCCGCCCGGCCTTCCGGTGCCTGGGGATGGGTCCGTCCGCCTCAGCCATCGCCAATCGACAGCCCGAAAAGCGCGGCATTACGGGTTGGGGGCCGCGCCTCCGCCGGCCGACACGTCGAGTTCGATCGACTTGCTCTCCTGGATGTCGAACACGAACGGCGTTTTCTCGAGAGAGAACCTCTGGTCGAAACGATCGCCCTGGCCCTTGGGGGTGCGGTACATCGGGTCGCGGTGGACGACGCCGACCTTGTACTTGCCCACGGGCAAGCCCGTGCCATTCTCTCCCTCGATCTTGAACGAGCCGTCGGCCTGGACCGTGGCGCCATAGGTCGGCTTGTTTTGAAGGACTTTTCCGGCGCTGTCGACCGGGTAGAAGGTCACTTCGACCGCCTTGGCGTGCACCTTGTACTCCTTGCCAGAAAGGTCCAGCGGCTTGCCGCCCTCCGAGACCTTCCCGGTGACGATGACGCGCTTCTCCTGAGTCCCACAGCCCAGGATGCCCAGACAAACCACGGTCGCCACGAGGGCGCGAGCGACTCGGTGCAGCGAATTCATGGTGGTAACCCTTCCCTTGGCGAGACAATGCACAGCGAACGAAGCGAACTAGAACTGTCCGATGGGCTGTCCATCGGCACGGTGCCAGATACGCGCCCAGGTGAGGATATCGATCGTGTACGAGATATGCCGCACCGAGCCGTCGCCGAGCAATACGTTCACCCCACCGGGGTGCGCCGAGCCGAAACGCGGTTGCGGGTCGTCGCCGGTGGTCAAGTCGGGCATGGGCCGCTCGTTGCCGCGGCGAAGCACATCCCAGTCCCAACCGGCCGTGTAGCCTTCGTTGTCCCACCCGGGGCTGTTGCCCACGTGCCGGGCGATGTGCCGGTTCTCGCTGGCGAACCCGGTATTGGCCAGCCCGTCCTTGATGGCCGAGAAATCATGCACCGCGCACTGGTCGCGGGGGCCGGGACCGGTTCCGCCGCTGTTCCACGAGACGCACTGCGTACGACGAACGGCGCCGCTGCCGTTCCACGAGTAGCGCGGGAAGGCCACGTCGGCCGCGTTCGCATCGCCGTTGAACGCCGTCAGCAGGTCGCCCCAGTTCCACCACTCGTTTTCGCAGCAAGCCGCGTAGTCGCTCTTGCCGGTTGGGCCGCCGGTCTGACCGATGTCGCGTTCCTGGTAACGCCACTGCGGCCGGGTGCCCTGCTGCTCTGCCGTGGGACCGCGCCGGCTTGGGCAGTAATACGTGGAGATCGCAACCGACCCCGGCATGCGCGGCCGGTTGACGCCCGTGGCGCCGGCTCCCTGATGCACCGTGCCCTGTTCCAGGTAGGGCAGCAGTTGGTACAACCAACCTGCTCCCTGGTACGGCGCGACTTCCGGCGCCCCGGTGAAGGTCGGGTAGCCCGAGCCACCGGCCTCTTTGAAGCTCGGGTAGTCATCCCACCCGCGCCCACCCGACGGCAAGAACTTGTTCACATCGTGGTGGTTGTGGAAGGCCAACCCGATCTGCTTGAGGTGGTTGACGCACTGCGACCGCCGGGCCGCCTCACGCGCCGCCTGCACGGCGGGCAACAACAGAGCAATCAGAATGCCAATGATGGCGATGACCACTAACAACTCGACGAGGGTGAATGCCAACTTACGTCGCATCATTTGCTCCCCCCAAGAATTCACCTCGACCGGGACGCGAGAACTACTACACTTCGGAGTCGCGTGCGCCGGTCCTTCAAATCACCTAGCAGCCGATTCGGCTGCGAATGAGAGAACCGTTGCTTGATACCGACGTATTAGTGAAAAGGGCGAGATACGCGCTCACAACGCCCCCCCGCACAACATCGGTTCGCCAAGCGATCCAAAACCAACCAGATTGCGGAAACTCGGGCCTCCGAAAAGCTGTTCCGCCGAGTTTCCAGGACGATCGCCTTTACTGTAACCACCTTCTTATAAAGACGCAAGGCAATAGCCGTTTTTTTTCCGGCGCGCTGCGACCAGAACTGACGCACGATCATGCTACTCGGTGGATTTTCCACCCAAAAGAGCTATGATTACCTCGATTGTTCGGCCCGATGGGCGGTTCTCGGGCCCAAGTGCGGTGTAAGATAACTCCCATAGGTGGTGTCTTGACAACCCATTCGTCAGGTCAACGCGACCCGCGGCGTCGATTCCGTCGAATCGGGGGTGTCCTAGTGATTCTGGGGTTGGCCGCAGTCGCCTGGTGCTATTCGCCGTGGGGTTGGTATCCGAGGGGTCTCGAGGCCAGGACGCTGCGCGACCCAAGTATCCTCGACCCGAACGATCCCCTTCAGTCCGAGGCCGTGAAATTGGCCGACCAGTTGGTTCACGACTTCCCCGACGAGGTCGAGGCCCTGTTCATCCGCGGCCTGATTCTCAACAAGTTCGTCAGCCGCGACGAGGCTTCCCGGTGCTGGGAGGCTTGCGTTCGACACCAGCCGGACTATGCGGAGCCCTACTATTGGCTGGGTAGGGAACTGTTCAAGAAAGGGGAATACGAGCAAGCCGTGGCGCATCTCCGCAAGGCGGTCGAGCTGAACGCCCCGCAGCCGGATGTGCGCATCCAATTGGCCGACGCCCTGCTCAGTCTCAACCGCGCCGACGAGGCCCTGCCCGTCTTGCACGAGCAGATTCGTCTTGCGCCGGACGAGACCGCCGGGTTCTTTTATCTTGGGCAAGCGTACTTCGCGTTGGACCAACTCGATCTGGCCGCCGAGCATTACCGCCAAGCCCTCGATCTCAACCCCGGTTGTCACCAGGCCTGGCACGGTCTGGCCCGCATTTGCCAGCGGCGCGGCCAGGCCGAGAAGAGCCGGGAGTATTTGCGGAGGTTCCGCGTGTTCGAGGCGAAGTTCTTCGCCCGCCATCAAGAGACCAAACGACGCACGTTTGGCGACGAGGGCACGCTGGAGGGCACCTTGGCCACGGCCTACATCGACGCGGGACGTCTTTACTACGCCCGCGAGCAACTCGATTCGGCCGAGATATGTTGGCGGAGGGCTGGGGAACTGGACCCCCGGAACGCAGAGAGCCGCGTCCTTCTGGTCGGTCTTTGCCAGGAGCAGGATCGCGCGGCCGACGTCGTGGCACTGCTCGAGGAACTGCGGCGCGTCGAGCCGGCCAATCCCATCCATGCGCTGGCGCTGGGGTCGCACTACGCCGCGCTGGGGCAGTATGACCGGGCGGAAAAGGAGCTTTCCCAGGTGATCGCCATCGCGCCGGAGCGCGGCGAAGGGTACGCGGCGCTTGCCGATCTGTACCTTCGGACCGGGCGCAAGGTGACCGAGGCGGCGCCGTTGGCCCGCAAAGCCGTGGCGCTCCAGCCCGTGGCCGAAAACTACTTCGTGCTGGCCCGCGCCTGCGCCAAGGCAGGCGATCGCGCCGGCACGCTGACGGCGATTTCCCGGGCGGTGGAACTCGACCCGGGCAACCCCGAGTACCAGCGGTTCCGCGATCAGTGCATAGGCGGCCCGAAGCATGAGTAGCACGCGCCGGGGCGGTTTTCGATGGTGGGCGGCGGGCTCGGCCCTGGCCGTGGCGGCCTGCGCCGCCTTCGCGCTGGTCTATCCGCGCCGAGCCGACCGCCCGGCGGCGCCGGCGGCTCCCATCCAGCTCCGCGACGTCACCGACCAGACCGGCATCGCGTGGCGCCACACCGACGGCAGCAGCGGCAAGCGCTACATCGTCGAGACCATTTCGGCCGGCATGGCCACCTTCGACTACGATGTCGACCAGTCCGTCGCCATCG
>JANLFZ010000525.1 GCA_024653385.1 Thermoguttaceae bacterium
CCAACAACGCGCTCACACCCGCCCCCCTCCAGCGTGGACGCCGCAGGAACCGGGTGATCTGGGCCCGATGCACGGGTTCCAGTCGGATGGCCTCTGCCGCGCCCAAGCACGACATCCTGCCGCAATGCAGCATGAAGCCGATGACCATGCGGAGCATCAGGCGATTGCAAATGCGCCCCAACGGCTTGAAGAACCTCTTGAATCCGGGAATCGAATCGGCGACCATGACCATGGCGAGGCTCCCTCCTCGACTGGAGAGATTTCAATGATCTGGTCGTTGTGAGGGGTCTCGCCATTTTCTGCAATACCAATTCCGCCGAAAAAGCGCAACATCAAAAAGCGCTAGCGAGGGCCAGCGTTGGAGCCGTATGGGCCCCTCGCTGGCGCGTCGGGTTGGTGTGCCGGTGGCCCCTCGCTGGCGCGTCGCGAGTATGTGCCGGTGGGCCTCGCTGGCGCGTCGGGTTGGTGTCCGGGGCCCGCGCTGGCGCGTCGGGTTGGTGTTCGGCGGCGTTGCTTGAGGCGGACGGAGCCGCTATGCTGGCTGTGACCTGTTGCATTGCGCAAGGAGACCCCCATGACTCGTTCGACCAACCGGCGCGATTTCCTGAAAACGGCGGCCCTTGGGGCAGCGGCGGTGGCCGCGGGCATTTCGACGACCGAGGCTTCGGCGGCCGAGGCCAAGCCGGCCCAGACGGCCATTCCGCGATGGCGCGGGTTCAACCTCACGAACTTCTTCCAGGCCCTGAGCCGCGGCGAGGAGGGGCAGGGCATGGTGCGCGAGGACGACCTCCGCTGGATCCGCGACTGGGGGTTCGACTTTGTCCGCCTGCCCATGGACTACTGGCTGTGGATCGCCTCCGACTGGAGGCAGACCCGCAAGCTCTCGCCCGACGACCTCTTCAAGATCGACCAGAGCATGTTGGAGAAGGTCGATCGCACGGTCGATCTGTGCCGCAAGTACAAGCTGCACCTGAGCCTGAACTTCCACCGCGCGCCGGGCTACTGCATCAACAACCCGGAGCGCGAGCCGCTGGTCCTATGGCGCGACGAGCGTGCCCAGGAGGCGTTCGTGTTCCACTGGGACCTCTTCGCCAAACGGTACAAGGACGTGCCCACGACCGAGCTGAGCTTCAATCTGGTCAACGAGGCCCCTACCCCGCGCAAGGACTACATGACGCGGGAAGACTACTGCCGCGTGATGACCCGGGCCGTCGAGGCGATCCGCCGCCACAGCCCCAAGCGGTTGATTCTGATCGACGGGCTGAGCGTGGGAAACGAGACCGTGCCCGAGATGATCCCCACGGGCGTGGCCCAGAGCGTCCATGCGTACTGGCCGGCGCAGATCAGTCACTATCGCGCGTCCTGGGTCGACCGGAAGGGCACGTTCCCCGAGCCCGAGTGGCCGATCCGCGCCAAGGACGGTTCGGTCCGGCAAGGCCGCAAGCAGCTCGAAGAGCGCTTTGCGCCGTGGGCGGAACTGGCCCGCAAGGGCATCGGCGTCCACTGCGGCGAGTGCGGCTGCTTCAACCGCACGCCCTATAAGGTCTTCATGGCCTGGTTCACCGACGTGATGGAGGTGCTCAAGGGGCACGGCATCGGCTACGCCCTGTGGAACTTCCGCGGGTCGTTCGGCATTCTCGATTCGGGCCGCAAGGACATCGCCTACGAAGACTGGCACGGGCACCAGCTCGACCGCAAGCTGCTCGAGGTGTTGCAGCGGTATTAGCCGAACGCGCACGACGTGCCCTCCTTCGCACTCCGCGCGAGTTCGACTTGCGCCGGGCCTCTGGGCGCGGTAAGGTGATTCTTGGTGCCAGCCGCCACACCCCTGTCCGCGACTCTCGATGATGTCCCGTACCGAAGAAACGACGAATCACCCGCGCGCGATCCGATTCAAGGGCCTTACCCACGAGGAGGTCGAAGCCAGCCGGCGCCGGCACGGGGCGAACGTGCTGACACCGCCCAAGCGCGACCCCTGGTGGAGGCTGTACCTGGCGAAGTTCGACGATCCGGTCATTCGGATCCTGATGATCGCCGCGGCGATTGCCATCGTGGTGGGGATCAGCGACGGCAAGTACGTTGAGGGAATCGGCATCGTCATCGCCATTCTCTTGGCCACCGGTCTGGCGTTCTGGAACGAGTACCACGCCAGCAAGGAGTTCGACCTGCTGAGCAAGTCGAGCGACGACGCGCCGGTGCAGGTCGTTCGCGACGGCGCGTTCACCCAGGTTCCGAAACGCGACCTGGTGGTGGGCGACGTGGTTCTGCTGGCCGCGGGCGACGAAGTGCCTGCCGACGGCCAGGTGCTCGAGGCGATTTCGTTTCAGGTCGACGAGGCGAGGCTCACGGGGGAATCCCACCCTGTCGCCAAAGTGGCCGCCGAGCACGCAAGGCAGCGTGACGACGGCGTGCAGACCTACGAGGCCGACCGGGTCATGCGGGGGACGGTGGTGGTCGACGGGCACGGGACCGTCCGGGTCACGGCGGTCGGCGACGCCACCGACATCGGCAAGACCGCCCGCGCCGCCGCCGAACAGACCGGCGAGCAGACCCCGCTGAACGCCCAGCTCGAGCGGCTAAGCAAGGTGATCGGCGTGTTCGGGTTCTTGATCGCCGGATTGACCTACGCGGCGCTGGTGGCCCACGGGCTGGTGACCGGCGAGATGGCTTTGGCCGGCTCCCAATGGTACTTCTTCTGGGTGCTGGCGGTCGCGGTGCTCATCGCCCTGGTCAAGGTGTGGCTGCCGATCGTGTACGACGCCTTGGAGCTATTGGGTAAGAAGGTCCAACGTCCTGCCTGGCTTGGCGAGGCGGAGGACGAGGATGGCGGCGACGACGAAGCGGCGCGCCGGCGCAAGCGGCGCGGGCGGCTCTTGGCATGGCTGGGGACGGCCGCGTTGGGCGCAGCGGTGCTGGTCGCCGGGGTGACGGTCGGATGGCTTCTGGGCTGGCTTTCGCTGGCCCCTTCCGAGTGGTTGCCGCCCGACGCGGCCCGCAAGCTCTTGCTCTATTTCATGATTGCCGTGACGATCATCGTCGTGGCCGTGCCCGAGGGCCTGGCCATGAGCGTCACCCTGAGCCTCGCCTACAGCATGCGCAAGATGGCGGCGACGAACAATCTCGTGCGCAAGATGCACGCTTGCGAAACGATGGGGGCGGCGACGGTGATCTGTTCGGACAAGACCGGCACGCTGACGAAGAACGAGATGCGTGTCCACGAGTTGGTTTTCCCGGCACTGCCCGGCGGGGCATTGGTCGATGGCCGCGTGCCGGAGGCGACTCGGCAGCTCGTGGCCGAAGCGATCGCCGCGAACACCACGGCGAACCTCGGCCGGGATCCCGGCAAGCCGCCCGTTCCCTTGGGGAACCCCACCGAATGCGCCCTGTTGTTGTGGCTCGACGAGCAAGAGGTCGATTACCTGGCGCCCCGGGGCGAGTTCCGACTGGTTCGCCAATGGACGTTCTCGACCGAACGCAAGTACATGGCCACGGCGGGCTTTTCCCCGGCCGCGCGCGCCTATGTGGTCCATGCCAAGGGGGCCCCTGAGGTCGTCTTGGCGCGCTGCACCCACGTGCTGACCAACGAAGGCGTCTTGCCCCTCGGGGGCCACGCCGAGCAAATCGAGACCCAACTACGCGCCTACCAGCAGCGGGGCATGCGCACGCTGGGGTTCGCCTGCCGCACGGTTGCCGACGAGAACATCGACGCCGACCTCGAAAGGGCCGCAACGGGCATGACCTGGCTGGGGTTCGCGGCCATCGCCGACCCCGTGCGGCCCGAGGTCCCCGAGGCCATTCAGCTCTGCCGCCGCGCCGGCATCCAGGTGAAGATCGTCACGGGAGACAATCCCGAGACCGCCCAGGAAATCGGGCGGCAGATCGGCCTGACCTCCGAGTCGGGCGAGCATCACATGACGGGCCCGGACTTCCGCGGCCTCGACGACGCCGAAGTCATCGAGACGATGGACGATCTGGCCATCCTCTCGCGCGCCAAGCCGATGGACAAGCTCCGGCTCGTGCGCCTGCTCCAGTCGAAAGGCCACGTGGTCGCCGTCACCGGCGACGGCATCAACGACGCCCCGGCCCTGAACTACGCGAACGTGGGGCTCTCGATGGGCATCACGGGCACCTCGGTGGCCAAGGAGGCCAGCGACGTGGTGCTCTTGGACGACTCGTTCCGCAGCATCGTCAACGCGGTGATGTGGGGCCGCTCGCTCTACGAGAATATCCAGCGGTTCATCCTCTTCCAGCTCACGATCAACGTGGCCGCTTTGGGCATTGCCTTTCTCGGCCCGTTCCTCGGCATCGACC
>JANLFZ010000526.1 GCA_024653385.1 Thermoguttaceae bacterium
CTTCGGTGTGCAATGGACAGGCACGTTTTCCGGCCCGCAAAGGGGCGAAAAACGTCCCTGGCCCCAGCCTGGGAACGGTTACTTCACCGGACCTTCTTGTTTCACCGCACCTTCTTGCCGGGCGTCTTGGGCGCGGCAGGGTCGCGCGGATAGCGGCGCACCGCGACATCGTTGCGTTGCTTCCGGCCCGGTGTGCTGCGCCCGTCGGTGATGAGTTTCTCCAAGAGGGCTCGCATCTGGGCCACGCGCTCTGGTTGTTCGGCCGCAAGGTCTTTCGTCTCTCCCAGGTCGTCGGCGAGGTTGTAAAGCTGTACCGCCCGATCGCCGCCGCGGTTCTTGGCGGCCGCGCCCGAGCCGCCCGTTCCGAGAATGAGCTTCCAGGGACCGTGGCGCAGCGCGGGAACCCCGCTTGCCGCGCAACTGACCGCGTGTTGCCGAACCGGCTTGTCGTCCCCCTTCCAAAGGGGCAGCAGGCTGAAACTGTCTTCACCGGCGTTGTCGGGCAGCGTGGCGCCCAGGATGTCGGCCAGCGTTGCCATGAGGTCGGCCTGATGGACGAGCTGACCGCACACGCTGCCGGGCCGCACGACGCCCGGCCAGCGGACCACCAACGGCACCCGGTGACCGCCCTCCCAGGCATCGCCCTTGTATCCGCGAAGCGGTCCGCTGGGGTAATGCCCCTTGCGCTCCAGTTCGGCTGCTCCGATGTAGGGGGCACACCCGTTGTCGCTGGTGAATACGACCAGGGTGTGGTCCGCCGCGCCGCACTGATCCAGCGCATCGAGCACGCGGCCCACCACCGCGTCGGTCTCCATCACAAAGTCGGCATACACGTTCAAACCGCTCTTGCCGCGCCACGGTTCGTTGACCGCCAAGGGCGTGTGCGGCGAGGTGAGGGGTAGATAAAGCAGAAAAGGCTGGGCAGTTCGAGTGGACTCGGAGATGAAGGCAACAGCCCGGTCGCCCAGCGCCGGAAGGATCGGCTGGAACGTCCAGTTCTTCAAGGCCGGTCCCTGAAGGCTGGCCATGTGGCCCTGGAAGTACGCCGGTGGCAGGAACTCCGTCGGAATGCCCACGGTGCGGTCGTTCTCGATAAAGCAATACGGCGGCCAGTTCGGCACGTCGGTTCCGAAATACCGGTCGAACCCGCGCGTGGTCGGTCCGCCGCCAATGGGCCGGGAAAACACCTCCCGCCAGACCGCCAGATGCTCCGCGGTGGCCACCGGGGCCGGATCGTCCTTTCCCCGCGGCTCCGGCGCGCGAAGATACGGGCGTTGGGCCGGCTCGACGGGCCAGTCCCATCCCAGATGCCACTTGCCAATGGCGGCCGTGCGGTAGCCGTGTTGCTTTGCCAACCCCGCAATGGTCAGCCGATCGGGCGCAATCAACGGCTCGCCGAAGACGGCCACAATACCCGCCTGCAAACGGGTGCGCCAGTGATACCGGCCGGTCAGGAGCGTGTACCGCGACGGCGAACACACGCCCGACGACGAGTGCCCGTCCGTAAAACGCATCCCCTGGGCCGCCAGACGATCCAGATTCGGCGTGGGGATCTTGCCGCGATCGGGATTGTAGCACTTGACATCCCCATACCCGAGATCGTCGGCGAGGATGAGCACCACGTTCGGGCGGCGCGGATTCGATTGAGCAACCGCCATCGCGGCAGAGCAGGCCAGGCAACACGCCGCTGCCACGAAGGCCGCGAGACAAACGAAACACCTGCGGCTCATGAGGGTGTTCCTCCTCCT
The DNA here is from genome assembly GCA_024653385.1 of Thermoguttaceae bacterium. GTDB lineage: Bacteria > Planctomycetota > Planctomycetia > Pirellulales > Thermoguttaceae > JANLFZ01. The sequence continues at coordinate 1,749 of JANLFZ010000526.1, forward strand.
TCGACAGGGCCGCCTCGCGCCGGCAGCCGACCGACCCAGGGCAATTCTCCCCATACGCCACCCTAGCCGAGTGGCGCCACCATTCTGCCCAGGAATAGAGCCGCTGTCTAGAAACGGGGGGCGAAGACCGGGCAACCATTCACGGGGACGGTCCCAGTTTTCGCGACGATGCCCGCGAAATCGGAAAATCAAGTGTCTTTATACATCCGCTTGATGAAGTGCCGATGCCACCGTGACGGGCAGTGCGGCTCGAACCCGCAGCGAAGCATTACCCGATCCGAGATCCGCCAGTTGGCCACGTCGCACAGAATGGCATCGGACTGCTTTAGCCGGGCGACTTCGTCCAGGGTCTCCATCGCCCGGGCGAGCGTCCCCAGCGTGGCCTCGCGCGACGACACGATGTACTGGAGCACCAAGAAGTTGCGAAAACGCCAAGGCTGATGGTAGTACAGCAGGCAGCGGTCGCCCGGCCACCATCGATGCCGCCAATTCCCCAAGAGGCGGATGTCAGGCGCCGCGGCCAGTTTCGGCAGAAGTCGCAGCCCGACGTGGTGGAACCGGCCGTCGCGGCAATCAATCACTCCGGACCGCCAGCGGCGGATCGTCTCGGCCCCTTTCGCGAAATCGGTGACCGGTTCGTACCACCAGCTCATGCGCAAGTGTAGCACGCGCCGGGACGGGGTGTGTCAGATCGACAGCACTCGGCGCATGCCCCGAATCAGCCACAAGAGCAACGGCAGCATGGCCAGGCACGCGACGACAAACGCCGGAATCCACCCGCCCAACACGAGGAAATAGGGCTGGACCAGGTTCCACAGCGGCGACCAGAAGACGACCACGGCCGCGGCGGCCAGGCAAAGGAACGGGCCGTAGGGAATCTCGGCCTCCCGCCGGAAGACGAGCATGGGCAGGCCGATCGCGATGCCCGCCAACGGGGCAAGAAAGAACACCATCAGGCTGGCCTGCCACCCGAGAAACGCCCCGAGCATGGCCATCAGGGTGACGTCGCCGAAGCCCATGGCCTCGCGTTGCAGGACGGCCGAGCCGAGGATCCGGACGGCCCAGATCACGCTGGCGGCCGCGCCCATGCCCACCAACGACGTCAGCACGGCGACCCAACGCAATCCGCCGCCGGCCCAGAGCGCGGCGATCACCAGGGTGCCGGCGAGGCCCATCCCCACAATGCGCCAGGTGGTCGGCGTGCGGCCGAGCCGGGCGAGCATCAGCCCGACGGCCCGGCACCAGCCGTGCCGCGCATACCACGTGCGATGCATCAGCGCCACGCACCACAGCCACCAGCAGCCTAGCGCCACCAGGGCCATGCCCCACGTCGCCAGGTCCTCGACCCAGGTGATCCACAGGTGGGGCGAAACCAGGGTCATGAAGCCGAAATCCGCGCGCTGTGGGAGCACGCCGGGCGGCCAGAACCACGGCACGGGAAGCAAGGCGAACGGGCAGGCCGCCGCGATCGACAGCCCGACCAGCGTGCCCGGCACGGTGATCGCATCGGGGATCGTCTTCTCGTCGAGATCGATCAGCGAGGCGACCAGCATGAACCAGAACAGCGTGACATGGCTGGCGTACTCGGCATGAAGGCGCGCGGCAAACACCGCGCCGACCCAGTCCGGGGCATGCGGGTGCATCAGTCCGCTTCGGGCGATCTCCCACCAATACAGCGCCGCAGCGACCAGCCCGAAGAACACTTCGACGGCAAGCGGTCTGATCCAGTAGCCCGGGCCGTGCAGCGTGGCCTCGCGGCGCAATCCGAACCAGCCCAACACCGGAAGCCGATCGAACCAACGGCGCGGGGAGGCTTCGGGCGAGGGGGCCAGCCAGGGGCCGATCGGACGGCGGTTCCATGCCAGGCGGTAGATTGCCACGTTTGCCAACACCCCGGCCACCACGCCCAGGGCGAACAACACGGCCAGCCGAATCTCCAGGGGAACCGCCAGAATGCCGTTCACGGGCGCTCCTCGGGGCCGCTCGGCAGATCCAACCGCGCGAGGATCTCGGCGGCCAGTGCCTCGGGCGTCTTGCCTTCGGTATCGACTTCGAGGTGGGCCGTCTGGCGGTAGACCGGCTCCCGGATCGCCAACAGATGCGCGATCTCGTCCATGGCATGGCGATCGGTGAGGCTCGGCCGGCGCGAGGCGGTCGTGGCATCACCCGCCATGCGGGCGTGGATGGTCTCGGGCCGAGCAGTCAGCCACACGACCCTGCCGCCGGCGCGCATGGCCTGGCGCGTTTCGGGCCGCATGGGCGCGCCGCCCCCGGCCGCCAGCACAAGCCGGTCGCGCCGGCACAACTCGCCGGTGACCCTCGCCTCAAGGTCGCGGAACGCCGGTTCGCCGTCCTCGGCAAAAATCCTCGCGATCGGCTTGCCCGCGCGCTCCTCGACCACCACGTCGGCGTCGACCCACTCCCACCCCAAGTGCGCTGCCAGCAGGCGGGCCAGGGTCGTCTTCCCGGTCGCGCGGTATCCGATGAGCACGATGTTCATGGCTACGCCTTGGCCGCCGACGTCGACCGCTTGATCAC
>JANLFZ010000527.1 GCA_024653385.1 Thermoguttaceae bacterium
CATTCGTCATTCGACGTTCGACATTCGTCCTTCGTCTCTCGTCAGGCCGATCCTACCCGAGCCGGCCGAGCGCCGCCAGGGGGCTTGATCCCGCGGGCGGTCTTTCCTATGTTGGCGTCATTCGGCGCTTCGCGCGCGGCTTCGCAAACCACCATCCCGCACGACGACGGAGGACCACGAGGATGATCCACCTGGGCATGCACACCGACAACTGGCGCCCCTTGAGCGGCAACTTCCAGATGGCCGTCGACACGGCGCTGAAGTACGGGCTTTCGCACATCGAGTTCGGCGTGATCCACGGGCAGTACTTCGTCCACGGGCTGGGGTACGACCCGGCGGTCTCGCTCCAGTCGAACCCGCGCCGCCTGCGCAAGTACCTCGATTCGAAGGGTCTGCGCGTCTCGCAGATCGACGGCGCGTTCCCGTTGATGGGCCCCGACGGCTCGACCTTCGGCGTGCAGTACGTCCAGCAGGCCATCCGCTTTGCGGCCGACGATCGGGCAGCCGATCGTCGACACCACCGACGGCGCGCTGAAGTACGAGGGCTACACCGACGACGAGATCTTCCGCATCGCGGTGGAGAACTACAAGCAATGCCTGGCCTGGGCCGATGACTACGGCGTGACGATCAACATCGAGACCCACGGCCCGTACACGACCAACGCCGAGTTCCTCATGCGCCTGTTCCGCCACTTCGAGTCGGAGCGGCTGCGGTTCAACTTCGACACGGGCAACACGTACATCTCGGGCAACGACCCGGTCGAGTACCTCAAGCAGTTCCGCAAGTACGTGTCGCACTGCCACATCAAGGACGTCAGCCCGGGTCTTGCCGCGGCGATGCGCGGCGAGGAGACGGGCATCGGGTGCAGCGAGGTGCCCGTCGGCGGCGGCGTGAATGCCGAGAACATCAAGAAGTGCCTCGCGTTCCTCAAGGAGACGGGCTGGAACGGCGTCGTGTCGATCGAATGCTACGGCGCCGACGAGAACATCCGCAAGAGCATCGAGTTCCTCCGCCCGCTGGTCGCATAGAACCGCAGCGCTGCGACGCGGCGGGCGCGACGCGCTCGGCTTGAACCCCCTTGCAAAAATTCCAAGACGAGATACGATAAGGCGACATTGAAGGAGTAGGTCGAGCCGGACGTCCCGCGCAACGGTCTCGCGATGGCCGGCGGGCGCCGACCGGCTCGAGGTCTCGTTTCCGTGGCGATCGTCCCGCAAAGGTCCGGACCCATCCGGCACGCCAGGAGATCGCCGAACCATTGGTTAGGAGGACGTGTGGTGGCCAAGAAGAAAGCGGCGAAGAAGAAGGTTGCGAAGAAGGCCGCGAAAAAGAAGACCGCCAAGCGCAGCGCCAAGAAGAAGGCGAAGGCCTGACGCGGCGGGCGGCAGACCGAGCGGACCCCTTCCGCACACTTCGCAACAACGACGAGAAAGGAGCGCCCAGGCCATCGCCTGGGCGTTTCTATCGGGTGCCCATACGAACCCGAAGCGCCAGCGAGGGCAGGCGTTTGCGCGGCCCTCGCCGGCGCTTCGGGTTGGTGTGCGGCGACGCGCGATGGAGGATCCGAAGCACACGGCTTGCAACCCTGCCCTCGCTGGCGCTTCGGGTTGGTGTGCGGCATCCTGGCGTGAACGACCCCCCGGGCCGACTTTCCCTTTGGAGATCGCCCGATGACTGCTTCTTCGGACTGGCTGCTCTATGGAGCCAACGGATACACCGGCCGGCTGATTGCCGCCGAGGCGGTGCGGCGTGGGGCGCGGCCTATCTTGGCCGGGCGCAGCGCCGAGAAAATCGAGCCTTTGGCCCGCACGCTGGATTGCCCGGCCCGCGTCTTCCCGCTGGACGATCCTTCGCGCATCGGTCCGCACCTGGCGGGCGTGCGCGCGGTGCTCCACTGCGCCGGTCCCTTCTCGGCGACTGCCGCGCCGATGCGCGAGGCATGCCTGGGCGCCGGCGTGCATTACCTCGACCTGACCGGCGAGATCGATGTGATCGAGGCGGCTGCCGCGCAGCACGAGCGTGCGGTTGCCGCCGGCGTGTGCCTGCTGCCCGCCGTCGGGTTCGACGTCGTTCCCAGCGACTGTCTGGCGGCGATGCTGGCTCAGCGCCTGCCGGGCGCCCGCCGCTTGGAATTGGCCTTTGTGTTTACCGGTTCGATGAGCCCCGGCACGGCCAAGACGACCCTCGAGGCGATTCCCCGGGGCGGCCGCGTGCGGATCGGCGGCCGCATCGAGCGCGTGCCGACGGCGTGGAAGACCCTTGAGGTTCCCTTCCCCGGCGGACCGCGATGGGCCATGACCGCGCCCTGGGGCGACGTGGCGACGGCGTGGCACACGACGGGCATTCCGGACATCGAGGTCTACGTCGCGGTGCCGCGGGGGCAGATCCGGTGGATCCGCCGTGCCCGGCCGCTGCTCGGGGCCTTCGGATATGCGCCCGTGCGGCGCCTGGCGCAGTGGTGGATCCGCCACTTCCTTTCCGGGCCGTCGCCGCAGGCCCTGGATCAGAGCACGGCGGCCTTTTGGGGCCGCGTTACCGATGGCGCGGGCCGGCACGTCGAAGCGACCCTGCGGACGCCGGGCGGCTACCCGCTGACGGTCTGGGCGGCACTGGGGTCGCTGGAACGCGTATTGGCCGGCAGCGTCGCGCCGGGCTTCGCCACGCCCGCCAAGGCGTTCGGCCCCGAGTTCATTCTCGAGCACCCCGAGGCCGAACTCCGCTGGCTCTAGCCCGTGGCGGACCGCCGCACGCGGCAACCGGACCGAGGGCGCCCGTGCCCGCGTCCCGAGGGTCAACCTACTTGGCCAGTTCGATCGACACGTTGTTCGTCCCCTGCTTGACCTCGATCTTCAGGGGGCTTGTGGCCTCGTTCCAGCAAGCCTCGGGGACCTTTGGGTCGATGCCGGGCGAGGCAGAGGGATGATCGGGGTCGGCGACGGTCTTCGGGGCGAGGAAGACGACGTAGGTGCCCAGCTTCATGGGCGTTTCGACCTTGAAGCTGCCGTCGCTGGCGATTTCCGCCGCGCTGGCCGCACCCGTCCCCTTGCTCAGGAAGTTGAGCCGCGCGTTGGAGAAGGGCTGTCCGTTCAACAAGACCTTGCCCTCGAGCGTGCCCGTCGGGTTCGTCTTGGCGCAGCCGCCCAACGCGAGCATCACGCAACCCAACACGATCGCTCTTGCAGCGAAACTCCAACAGAAGAAACGGTTCGTCATGCGATAGTCTCCCAAGCATGCAACGCCGTGGACGCTTGCCCCGCGGCGTGGTCAAGTAAGCCCTCGCACTCACGCTTCCCTCAGGGGACGTTCACCGGCTGCCGGTCGTTGCGCACGGCCAGCCGTGTCAGATTGACGTAGTCGATGGTGCTGCTGATGAACTTCACCGCACCGTCGGTCATGACGGCATTCAGCCCGCCGGGATGCATCGAGTTGATGATGGTGTTATTGGCGTAAGGGCGGTTCGCGCCGGCCGGGGCGTTGTTCCTGCCCAGAGCCGCCACGACCAGGTTGGGGGCGTAACGGATGCAGGTGGTGCCGGTTTGCCACAAGTCGGAGCAGTTGACCTCGGGAAGGCCGATATGCCGGGCACCGTACCAGCCGCCGTAGTAGTTCGCCGTGATGTTGTCTTCGCCCACCAGTCCCGACTGCTCGATCACCAGGAGTGTGTTCGACGTGCCGTCGGACGCGTCGCGGAACCCCCAGGGCTGGTTCGGGGTCAACATGCCGGTGTTGCAGACGCTTCCCCCGTAAATCGCGCCGGCGCAGTAGATGCCCCGGTTGGGGTCCGCACCGGGATTCGGGATCGCGCCCATGCATCCCACGTAGTGGACGTTCAAGGCCCTGTCGTTGTTGTTCCCATTGGGAGGGTTGACGAAGGGTTGGATTTCACTGGACGGGCACTGATACGCCGACACCAGCAGATTGCGCAACACGACGCACGACCCGGTGAACCCGGGAATGCCCGCCCCAGGCCCTCCCGCGCCGAACAGGTCGGTAGAGCCGTCGTTGAACCTCAATTGCATGTAGACGGGCCCCTGCTCGATCCACGGCAAAATGGCGGTCCGCCAGTTGGTGCCGTTGGACGGCCAGCGATTGACGGGATTGAGCGACCAGGTTCCCATCGGAAGCACTTTGTAGCTGCTTTCGTAATTGTGCATCGCCAGCCCGATCTGTTTCAGGTTGTTCGAGCACTGGGACCGCCGAGCCGCCTCGCGCGCGGCCTGGACGGCAGGCAACAACAGAGCGATCAGGATGCCAATGATCGCGATAACCA
>JANLFZ010000528.1 GCA_024653385.1 Thermoguttaceae bacterium
CCGGAGCAGCTCGGCGCCTTGACCGTCTCGGTGCTCCGGCGAGGTGCTTGCGCTTTTCCGGCCCAGCCATTGCAAGAGCCACGGCTGGTCGAACACCCGGTCGAGGAACCACGGCGTGCGCCGGAACAGGGCCGACTTCTCCTGGAGGTACACGTTGAGCCCGCCGAACACCACGCGATCGAGGCTTACGTTCTCCTCGTCGGTGCGGATCGGCGTGTGCGCGGGGACGAGCAGGGCGTCGGCGCCCAGGCGAGCCAGCGCCGCGGCCAGGGTGTTGCCCTGAAGGCACTGCCCGCAGTACATCCCGCCGGCGCCGGCGGTCAGGAGTGCGATTCGCATGGTGCGGGGCAAGGCATTGGGTAACCGTTCACGGGCACTGTCGCGATGTTCGCGGCAAAGGACCGCGAAAATGGGGCGGTCCCCTTGGGGCGTGCTATCCCTGAAGGATCGCGTCGGCGAGGTAGTGGAGCAGGCTCCGCAGCGAGGGCGGCTCCACGGTCTCGGCAACGGCATGGGCGCGGGCTCGATGCTTGTCCACCAAGGCCGAGGCATGGTCGAACACCCCGGCTTTCTCGTACAGCGATCGAGCCGAGGCGATCCGGCTCGCGGGATCGTCTCCGGCAGCCACCAGCGATTCCAACGTGTCTCGGTCGCGGGCATCGAGGTTTTCGAGGGCCATCGCCCAGAGGACGGTGGGACGTCCCCCGAGGACGTCGGTGCCCGAGGTCCGTTTGTTGGTTTCGCCGTCGCGCCAATCGTCCAGGTCGTTGAGGATCTGGTAAGCGACGCCAAGGTGTCGGCTGAACCGGGCGGCGGCCTGGCCCAGCGGCTCGGCGTCGCCGGCCAGGCGCAGTCCGGCCCACAGGGCGGCCTCGAACGCCGGGGCCGTTTTGAGGGCGTAGATCCGGAGCGATTCCAACGGCGCGATGCGCTTATCGCCGGATTGGCGCCAGGCCAACTCCGCCCCTTGGCCCTCGCACAGTCGCGTATGGGCTTGCGCGAGGCGAGCCAGCACCTCGACCGTGGCGCTGGCCCCTAGTTCGGCGCGCTGCTGGGCGACCAGGCGGTATCCCAGACCGATCAGGTAGTCGCCCACGTTCAGGGCCGCGGCAACCCCGTGCCGCCGATGCATCGCCGGCTGCCCGTAGCGGAACGGATCGTCGTCCTCGATGTCGTCGTGAACCAACGAGGCCTTGTGAAAGACCTCGATGGCCAGGGCGACCCGGCGCACGGCGTCGGGAATGTCTCCGGCGGCCTGGCTGCCGGCCATCGCCTCGTACGCGGCCAGGGTGATGAACGGTCGGAGGTACTTTCCGCCTTGCAAGAGGAAATCGCGCGCGAGGACCTCGGTGGCGGCGATCGGATCGACGGCCGATAGTCCTTGGTCGTGCGGACGCGCGGGCGGCGGCACCGGGCGAGAACGCGGCACGAGGCGGTCGAACTCCGCGGGCTCGAACATGCCCGCCGCCAGGCGCAAGAGCGGGATGTAGGTGTTCATCGCCCGGCGGCCCGGCCGATGGGGGGTCGCGATCATGTCGCGAACCCAATCGAGATCGGTCGACGTGTCGCGGCAACTATTGGACAACAGCGGGACCGCCATGCATGGGATGCCGGTCAGCAAGATCTTGTCGAACGCCTTCTCGAGGGAGTTCAGGCACGCGGCGCCCAGGATCGCATCGGCCTGACCGCGGAGGATCATCTGGAGCACGATGGGGGAGCCCTCGGCAATCAGCACCCGATAGCCCAGCCGCTCCGCCTCGGTCTTCAGTTCGCTCAGGCGGCACGCCCCGCAGTTCTCGCACAACAAGCCGATGTGGTCGTACTTGGCCGGGCACGTGTCGGCCTTGCGCAGACAGTGCGGCAGGAGGAGCAACCGGCGCTCGTGGGGAACCGTCTCGACCAGGCCTTCCCAGAAGGCCGAGGCCAGGGCAACCATCGTCCAACCGAGATAGGTCGGCGGATACCCGAGATCGGCCAGGAGCGTTCGGGCGCGAGTCTCGAGAGTCGATCGTCCGAGGGGGCGCGACGGATCCAGGCCCGCCGCGACCTGAGCCGCCCGCTGCCGAATCCGCTCCCGATCGGCGCGCAACCGAGGGACCTCTTTGACGGGCGTGGTTTCGCGGGCCGACCCGCTCGATGGGGCGGTCGAGGGGTGCGGGCCGTTCGGTCGAGGGTGGAGGGGTGCAGTGGCCAACGCGGGTGTCTCTCAGCCTCAGAGCCCCGAGAGCGCCCTTCCTAGCGCCGAGACGGTGAAAACGTGCGGGTACAACCTCTCATAATACCACAGCTTGGCGAAGTATAAACCAATCGGCGACGCGACGCGATGGGCGCCGCGCTCGACCGTCTCGACAAGCCATGTAAGTCCTTTATTCAAAGCATGTTGCACGGATGCGTGGGATCTGGCCGGCAGCAGGGCCTCGACGGCAAGCGCCGTCTCTTCCACGCTGGACACGGCGCCGGGCGGTCCTTTGCCGTCCCCAGCGCATCCCCCCCAACTTCCGTCGGCCGCCTGGTGGGCGACCAGCCAAGCGAGGCCACGTCGGGCGGGATCGGCATCCATCAAGTCCAGGTCCCGATAGGCCTGAAGAGCCCGCGCCGTCCCATACACCCGGTTCTCCTCGCCCGGTTCGTACTGGTTGCCGAACCATAACGGAACCCAGCTTCCGTCCAGCCGCTGGTGGCGAGCGAGGTACGCTAGACCGCGCGCGATCGTCTTCGTCAAGCCGGCGCGGAATATGCGGACCAGATCGTCATGGGTGCCGTCGAACATCGTAAACGACGCGGGCAAGGACGCCGCGGCGAGGTCTCGCCACCGGTGCAGGGCTCGCAGGGCGTGGGCCGTCAGGTCCACGCCGCTTCGGTCGAAGGGAAGCGCGCCCCAGCCGCGCGAGAACGTGGGCCATCCGCCGTCGCGGTTCTGAAGACCCCGGAGCCACAATACCCCTTGCAGTGCCGCCAGATCGAGCGCGGCCCGCGACTGGACCGACGTACCGTCTCTGAGGTGGGCCAAGGCCAGCAGGGCCCCGGCCGTGTCGTCGGCGTCGGGGACGGCCCCAGACAGGTCCGTCCAGCCCCATCCGCCAGGTTCGGCCCCCGTGAAAGGGTGAACCCGCCGGTGCTGGCATCCGAGGAGCCAGTCGAGGCACCCTGCCGAGGCCACGTTCTCGCCCGCCGAGGCCAGCGCATTGATCGCCAGCGTGGTCACCCACGTGGCGAGGTTCGTATCGATCGGCCAGGCGCCCTCGTCGCGCACGGAACGCAAGAGGAACTCGACGCCGCGGCGAACGACGGGGTGGCCCGCGCGGCCCGTCGCCGCCAGGCTCATCACCACGAAACTCGTCAGCGGCGTGGCTTCGAGGAATCCGCCGCTATCGGGCTGCATCCGCTCGACGATCGCGAGGCTTCGTTCGAGCATCAGATCGCGCACCAGCCGGGTGATGGGGTTTGGCGGTCTGCCATGAAGGTGCCGGGCCTGCCCGATGGCCACCAGGGCGGGAATGGCGTAGCTGACCACGGGAATGCGCAACATGCCCAACAGCCGGTGCGGCAGGCACGCCAGTTCGAACGGCAGACGCGGAACCTCGCGCCAAGAGACCAGACCAGCCAGAGCACAGTTCGTGAGGATCGGCACGGCGAAGGTCTTGTCCTTGCCGTAGCGCCGGCGCAGCCCCGCAATGCCCCCTTGGGCCTCGATGTACCGCTCCGCCCGCCCAAGTTCTTCTGCGTACCGGTCGGCGACGCCCGCCAGATGGAATGCCGCCCGGACCAGCATCGTCGTGGCGATGTTCGAAAGACTTTTGTCCGTATCGCCCCAGCCGCCATCGGGGTTCTGGTGCCGGGCGATCCACTCGACCGCGCGGTCGATTTGGAATTGCAGTTGGGCCCGCGGGTATTGCTCATCCCCGAGGCGCAACACCACGGCCAGGGCGCTTGCGGCCGTGGCCGTCGAGAGCGCCGAGGCCGACAGTTCGCCGATCCAATGTCCGGATCGGTCGCGTTCGGCGAGCAACTGATCGCGGGCGGTCTCGTAGGCGGCACGAAGCCGGGCGGGATCGATGGTCACGGTGAGGACTCGCAGCCTGATCGCATCCCGTCCGTGGGAGGTATTGCCCCAGAGCGTCCCGCTCCCCCTCTAGAATCCCAACGAAAACCCAAAATGCCGGCCGAAATAGTGGATCGAGCCCGCCGGTGGGGCATAATAGTAGTACTGGTGAACCACCGGGGGAGCCACCAAGACAGGCGCCGGCGCGGCGTAGACCGGTCGGGCCA
>JANLFZ010000051.1:0-11426 GCA_024653385.1 Thermoguttaceae bacterium
CCGGGCGCGGGAGAGTAGGCCGTTTCGTGGGTTCGAACGGGGCAGTCGCGCTGCGCCGCCCTTCGCCCGGGACTATTTCGACGTGAGTTCCAGCTTGACGGGCTCCATGCCCGACTTGACCTCCACGGTCAAGCCCGAGGTATCGGGATTGACGTATTTCGGTGGAACCAAGGATTTGGGCGGGGCCTCGGGGCCTTTGGCGACGGGCGGCCCAGAGAGCCGAGTTCCCTCGGGCGCGGCGCCTGCGGCCGCGGGGCCGCCCTTGGCGTCGGCGGGTTTGTCGAGCTTGCTGACGCCCACCTTGTACTTGCCCGCCGGCGCGCCATCGCCCGGCTGGAACGAGGTCAGCGTGAACTTCCCCGAGCTGTCGGTTTGCCCGGTGGCGGGACGGCCCTGTCCGATGGGCACGAAGCTCACGGCAGCGCCTTCCAGCGGCTGGCCATCGAGCGTGACCGTGCCGCTGACCGGCACGGTGGCGGGCGTGCTCGGCCCGCATCCCCCTAGCGCGACGCACGCCACCAGCGCCAGGATGCACCAAAGCGTCCCTTCAAACCGCATCGATCTCATGCGAAGTGTCTCCTACCGGTTAGGGAACTTGAGCCGGCCTGCCGTCGGCCTTGGCTCCGAGGTACTGATAGGTCCACATGTCGATCGTCTGCGAGACGAATCGCACCGACCCGTCGCCCAGGGCGAACTGGACCCCGCCGGGATGCTTCGAGCGGAACCCGAACTCGGTGTTCCAAGTGCACTGCCGGTTGCACTGGGTCAGGCCCGAGGCCGCGTAGTTGAAGTTCACGTCGTGGCAGGTGTCGTAGTTGATCGGAATCAACGTGGTGCAGATGCCGTCGCCGTTGTTCGTGATGAACCATCCGTTGTGGGCATGGTCGGAGCATTTCGTGAGGCGTTCGCCGACGAAGAGCGTATTGCTCAGCCCGTCGGTCACGTCGGCCATCCGGCATTGGTACCACCGGTTGTTGTTGCCGGGGTTCCGGGTGAACGGCCCGGCGGGATAGCCGTTCCAGTAACCCGACAGTTCCGGCGCGCTGACGTAGGGTTGATAGAACTGGTTGGCGTCGCAGGTGCAACTGGGGTTTCCGCCCCAGCTTTCCGGAGTCGGGCCGCACGAAGCGCCGTAATTATCCGCCGCGGGGCCCCAAGGCGTGAAATCCTCGTCGGTCGAACTCGGGCAACGGAACGTGCGGATCACCGTGTTGCGGATCAGGTTCGACGTGCCGGGAAACGTCTGCCCGTCGGTGTCGACGCGGAAGTCGACCGCCTGAAACACCTGGCTCTGCTCCATGTAGGGGAGCATGCGGACCTTCACCGAGCCGCGGTAGGTGTTCGTGCTCCAACTCGGACCGCCCGGATAGGCCGGCACGCCGCACCACGTGTTCGGAAACACCTGGTACGTGTCGTGGTAATTGTGCAGTGCCAATCCCATCTGCTTGAGATTGTTCGAACACTGGGATCGCCGGGCGGCCTCGCGCGCCGCCTGCACGGCCGGCAGCAGCAGGGCGATCAGAATGCCGATAATGGCGATCACCACGAGCAACTCGACCAGGGTGAATGCCAAATTGCGTCTTGTCCTTTTTCTAAACATATAAGACCTCCACCAAAGAACGGGAAACAACGCGGCGCCGGTGCAGCGCGACGAAGCCCCCCAACGCGAAATTGGAATCTCCCAAAAAAAGCGTAAACACGATGTCTCGCGAGTCCTATTGTGACACCGCCGGCGATGGCCCGCAAGCGCCAGTTACCAAAGATTCACGCAGGGCTACGTCGCCTACCACCTTGTTGTGGCAAGGTTTCTTTCTGTGTTTATTTCCTATTTCTTTTTCAGATTTGTGGAATCGTCACTTCCCTCGATCAGCGTGCCAAGCTGATCCGAGGAAACGCTCTGGAACACCTCGCGAGGCCCGCCGGGCCAACGCACTTCGACCCGAGGGACGTGCTGGCGCTGTCCCAGCCCGAAGTGCAGCCTCGATCCGAAATGGCCCTGATAGCCTCGGCCCGAATGCACTTCGTCGACGAGGACGAGGTCGCCCGCTGTGACCTGGACGCGGGCGCCCACGCCATCGCGGTTGGTCCTCGTCCCAACGAGGCGCAACTGGATCCAGTGGTTTTGGCCCGGCGATTCGTTTCGCAGCACGATCGCTCGGCGGCGTGAACTCAGGATCACGACATCGACGCGCCCGTCGTTGTCGAGGTCGTCGAACGCGGCGCCGCGCCCCACCGCGCGGACCCGCAACCCATCGCCGCTGGAGGCGGAGACGTTGGCGAACTTGCCGTTGCCGAGGTTGCGCAGCAGGACCGGGGTGTCGAGGTACGACGTGGTGCGGTCGACTTGCTCGACATTGTCGTCGATATGGCCTCGCACGTAGAAGATGTCGCGCAGGCCGTCGTTGTCGAAGTCGACGAAGCCGCATCCCCACTTGACGTTGTTGAGCCCTCCGGCTCCGGCCCCGGCCAGCATCGTCACGTCGTCGAACATCCCGTCACCGCGATTGCGAAAAAGCATCGGCAGTTCGCCCTGGTAGTCGGTGACAAAAAAGTCGAGCCGTCCGTCGTTGTCGTAATCGGCGCAGTCGACGGCCATGGCGCTGACCGCCTCGCCGTAAAGGCTCAGTCCCACGCCGGCCAAGAGGCCCCTTTCGGTAAACTTCCCGTGGCCGTCGTTGCGGAACAGGAAATTGCCGGTGGTCGTGTCGTTGGCCACGAAGATGTCGGGATCGCCATCGTCGTCGTAGTCGGCGCAGACGGTCCCCATGCCCGGACCGGGGTGGTTGCCGATGCCCGACTCGGCGGTGATTTCGCGAAAGGTCCCGTCGCCCTCGTTGCGGAACAACTGGTTCGGCTGGTGCGGGTAGAACCGCGGCCCGGCGTACCTGGGGATTCCGCGCAGCATGGGGACAACGTGCAGGTCGTAGCGGAATCGCACGTAGTTCGAGACGAAGAGGTCGAGATCGCCGTCGCCGTCGATGTCGAGGAAGTTCACGCCGGCGCCGAGTTTGTCGCCGCGCGCGACGCCGGCGCGCGCGGTGACCTCGGTGAACGTGCCGTCGCCGTTGTTGCGATACAGGACGTTGGGGCCGAAGTTGCTGACATAGAGGTCGGGCAGGCCGTCGCTGTCGTAGTCGCCCACGCAGACGCCCATGCCGTAGCCCCTCCCGCCCACGCCGGCCTGTTCGGTCACGTCGACGAACCGGAACCCACCCAGGTTTCGATACAGGGCGTTGCGCGCGGGGCGATCGGGGTTCGCGCCGGGCAGCGGCCGCCCGCTGACAAAGTAGATGTCGATCAGTCCATCGCCGTCGTAATCGAACGTGGCCAGGCCCGAGCACACCGTCTCGACGATGTACCGCCGCCCACTCGAACCATCGGTGTGCTCGAACGTAATGCCCGTGGCGCTGGTCACATCGCGCAGGACGATTTGGGCAAACGCCCCGGAGCACGCGGTCGCAACCGCAAGCGTGAAGATCCAGAGCACCGCGCCGGCGCGCGGGCGCAAGACCTGGTGGATGGCAGACATGCTACTTCTCGTGCCGCAGCGATTCTTGCAAGCGGCGGTATTGGGGGTTGTCGGGTTCCAGGCGCAGGGCTTCGCCGACGGCCTTGCGGGCCGCCTCGAGTTCGCCGGCGCTCTGACAGGCGGCGGCCAGCAGCGCATAATTCGGCGCGGTCGGGGCAAGCCGGACCGCGGTCTCGGCACACCGCCGGGCCTGGAGCGGGTCGCGGCCCGCCCGCAAATAAAACTGCGCCATGGCGGCATGGGCCTGGGCGTGGCCGGGCGCGACCTCGATGGCCTTGCGAAACGCCCGCTCGGCGGCCTCGAGACGATCCAACTGGGCGTTCAGCACGCCGAGACTCAACCAATAGACCGAGTTGCGGGGCTCGATCCGCACCAATTCCTCCGCCGGCCGGATGGCCTCTGCCGCCCGACCCTCTTGTTGGCATAGCGCCACCAGGCCCAGCCGGGCGTCGGCGTTGCGCTCGTCCAGCGATGCGGCTCGGCGCCAGTGGTCCTCGGCCGGGCGAGTCTGGCTTTGGTGGAGGTAGACTTGCGCGGCCAGGCAATGGACCATCGCCACGCTTGCGCGGAGTGCGGCCAGGTCGTCGAACGCCTTGAGCTTTTGCTTCTCTGCCTCTTGATCTTGTTGCTTGCGCCGATCGAACTCGGCGCGCCAGCGGTCCGCCTCGGCGTTGTCCCCCAAGCGTGCGCAGGCCGTGGCCAGTCCGTGGTACGCGTGCGTCAGCGCCGGGTCGAGGCCGATCGCGGCCGAAAAGGCGTCCTTGGCCTTTTGGTGATCGTTCAGCAGGAGCCGTGCCCGGCCCAGGAAATAGAGTCCCTCGGCCGTCGCGAGCGCCGCTTGCCCAGAACGCTCCAGCACCGCAACGGCCTGGTCGGCTTCGCCGCTATGCAGCAGGGCCTCGGCCAGGCGAATGCGGGCGTCGGTCCGCTGGGGATCGGCCTGGCACGCGCGGTCAAAGCACGTTCGAGCCCGCTCGAAATCGCCCGTCTTCAACGCGACTTGGCCCAACCGAACATGCGCCTCGGCATAGCGGGCATCGAGATCGAGGCAGCGCTGCCAACACCGGACGGCCTCGGCCGTCTGACCATATCGGTGGTGCATCCAGGCCCGCACCGCCAGCGCCTCGGCACTGGTCGGGAAGGCTTCGGCAACCCGCGCGGCGGTCTCGGCAGCTTCCCGGCGAAGGGCAGTCATCTCGGCCTGGCGCAGGTCTTCGGCCGCGGGCAACGCCGGCAGCAATGCCGAGTCCACCGATTGGGGTCGAGACTCCCCACCGGTCAGCGCATCTTTCGACGCGGGGGGGGACTCGGACGTAATTTTAGGGGGCTGGTGCGTATTTTCCGTCTTGAGGTCGTTCGGTTCGGCCGCTTGGCGACACCCCACCAGCCCAGCAGTCCCAGACAGCAAAACGAGGGCCAGCAGGATCGCGGCCAAGACGATGGGATTGTGCCAGCAACCCACCCAAGCGATGGGGCCGCGCCGCGTCGCGACATGACTGACGATCGAGGAAAAGCGTGTTGCCATGCGGTTTGATCGTTCGGGTCTGCCTCTTCCTCTATGTATTGCCTTGTTTCGCAAAAGGCAACCAATCAAAGCCCGGGGTTCGGTAGACTCATCGAAAAATGCTCACCCGTGGGGTAGAATGCGCTAGGGCTATTTGTGGCATCGGCACAGGATCGAAAGGGCGTCGATGGAGAACAAGCCTGAGGAGGGGAATCGCCCCCCTGAACAGGCCGCACACCGGCCGCGGATGAACCCGTCGACGCTCTGGCTCCTCCTCGGGCTTGCGATCGTTGCCGGTTTCCTCTTCTTTCGCACCAATTCGGTCCCCCGGGCGGAGATCAACTACGGTCTTTTTCGGGCGGAGTTGGAGCGCGGGAACATCGCGTCGGTCGAAGTCAAGGGGATGAAGATCCTTGGCCAGTTCAAAGAGCCGCCGGTCGTCCCCGGGGGCAAGACCGATAAGGACGGCAATCCCCAGCGGTATCCGGCAAGCTTTGTCACCACCGTGCCCCCTTGGGTGCTCGACGACCCCGCGTTCGACGACGCATTGTACAAGCGCTTGGGCGACAAGTATCACGCGTCGGAGCCCAGCGACAACAGCAACTACCTGCTCGGGGTGTACCTGCTGGTGACGGTGCTGTTGTTCGCGGGGGTGTGGCTCATGTTTCGCCGCACGCGCGACCAGGTGCTCGGCGGCGGGCTTCTGGCGGGCTTCGCGAAGAGTCCGGCACGGCGGTATCAGGCGGGCGACAAGCCGGTCACCTTCCAGGACGTGGCCGGCCTCGAGGGCGTCAAGAGCGAACTCGTCGAGATCGTCGAGTACCTCAAGGACCCCAAGAAGTTCCAGCGTCTGGGGGGGCGCGTGCCCAAGGGCATCCTCCTGATGGGGCCGCCGGGCACCGGCAAGACCCTGCTGGGCCGGGCCGTGGCCGGCGAGGCGGGCGTGCCGTTCTTCTCGATCAGCGGTTCGGAGTTCATCCAGATGTTCGTGGGCGTCGGCGCCAGCCGGGTCCGCGACCTGTTCGCGACGGCCAAGGAGAACGCGCCCGCCATTCTGTTCATCGACGAAATCGACGCCGTGGGTCGGCACCGCGGGGCCGGGCTGGGCGGAGGGCACGACGAACGCGAGCAGACCCTCAATCAGATCCTCAGCGAGATGGACGGTTTCACCCAGAACGACTCGGTCATCGTCATGGCCGCCACGAACCGTCCCGACGTGCTCGATCCGGCCTTGTTGCGGCCCGGCCGGTTCGATCGGCACATTACCGTCGACCGGCCCAACCACAAGGGCCGCCTGGCGATCTTCAAGGTCCACACCCGAGAGGTCCCCTTGGCCGACGATGTCGACCTCGATCGCCTGGCCGCCGGCACGGTGGGGCTCACCGGCGCGGATATCCGCAATCTGGTCAACGAAGCCGCCTTGTGGGCCACGCGCCAGGGCAAGGACCAGGTCGAGATGAGCGACTTCGAGTACGCCCGAGACAAAGTGCTCATGGGCCCGAAGCGCGAGGAGATCCTCACGGGCAAAGAGAAGGCGATGACGGCGTATCACGAGGCGGGCCATGCGCTGTTGGTGTGGCTTGTCCCCTCCAGCGACCGCGTCCACAAGATCTCGATCATCCCCCGGGGGCGCGCGCTGGGCGCCACCCAGTTGCTTCCCGAGGAAGACCGTGTGAACATCAGCGAGAGCGAGCTGCACAACCGGCTGGCGTTTCTGTTGGGCGGGAGGGCCGCCGAGAAGCTGCAATTCAACGAGTACAGCGCGGGGGCCGAGGACGACTTGAAGCGGGCCACGCAGATCGCCCGGCGCATGGTCGCCCACTGGGGCATGAGCGAACGTCTTGGCCCGGTCGCTTTTCGCGCCGGCGAGGAGCATCCCTTCCTCGGCAAGGAGATGGCCGAACCCCGCGAGTACAGCGAGCACACGGCCCGGGTGATCGACGAAGAGATCGTCCGGATCCTCCGCGATGCCGAGGACCGTGCCGAGGCGCTGCTTTCGCAGCACCGCGACAAGCTTCAGACCCTGGCCGAGGCCCTGGAGCGGGAAGAAGTGCTCGAGGAACGACAGATCGAGCAGTTGATCGGACCGTCGGCCTGCACCTCGACGAGCCTGAGTCCCGCCGCGGCCGCCCGCACCCCAGCCCCCCCTGCCCCGGACGGAAAATAAGGCCCGGGAAGGTCTGGGCTTGGCTCGACGAATCCTGTATGCTCGACGGCCAAGCGAATCCAAGAGCAAGCAAGGAGTCTCCCCATGCGCTGCACCGTCTTGTCGTTCTTGTGGGTCGCGGCCGTCGGCGCGGCCACCGTTGTCCAAGCCGCGGACCTCCTGGTGGGCGTGGCCGCCACCGACATCACGCCCGACCGGCCCGTGGCTCTCTCCGGGCAGATGCACACGCGCATCGCGCGCGAGATCGAGAGCCGGCTGCGTGCCGAGGCCGTGGCCATCGAGACGCGCCAGGCGGACCAATCGCTCGATCAGGCGGTGATGGTGTCTTGCGACCTCGTGGTGATTCCGCGCGAGGTGCTTGCCAAGATCCGCCAGCGCCTGAAGGACCGCGCGCCGGGGCTCGATCCGATGAAACTCTTCGTCGGCGGGACGCATACCCACACCGCGCCGGTGCTCGAGCAAGACTCGTACGATCTTCCCAAGGAGGGAATCGTCCAGCCGGTCGAGTACGTCGAGTTTCTTGCCGACCGCGTGGCCGACGTGGCGGCGAAGGCGTGGGCGGCGCGCAAGCCGGGGGCGGTGGGATGGGGCTTGGGCCACGCCGTCGTCGCGCAGAACCGCCGCGCGGTGTACGCCGACGGACACGCCCAAATGTACGGCGCCACCGACGTGCCCGAGTTCCGCAACATCGAAGGCTACGAAGACCACGGCGTCGAGGTGCTGTTCTTCTGGGACCGCCAGAAGCGGCTCTTGGCCACCGCAATCAACGTGGCTTGCACCGCCCAGGAGGTCGAAGGCCGATCGACGGTCAACGCCGACTTCTTTCACGAGGTGCGCGAGAAGCTGCGCAAGCGGCACGGCCAGGACCTCGTGGTGCTGGGGTGGATCGGGGCGGCGGGCGATCAGTCGCCGCACCCCATGTTCCGCAAGCGGGCCGAAGAGCGGATCGTCCGCCTCCGCGGGGTGACGCGCCTGGAGGAGATCGCGCGCCGGCTGGTCCGGGCCGTCGACGATGCCTACGAAATCGCCGAGAAGGACATCCGCGCCGACGTGCCGTTGGTCCATCGCGTCGAGGAGCTGAAGCTGCCCGTGCGCCTCGTCACCGAGGCCGAGATGGCCGAAGCCAAGGCCAAGGTCGAGGCCCTCTCGAAAGACCCCCGCGAGCGCCGCGTGATGGTCTGGCATCAGGAGGTGGTCGATCGCTACCATCGCCAGAAGACCAACCCGCACTACCCGGCGGAAATCCATGTGCTCCGCCTGGGCGACGTGGCCATCGCGACCAATCCCTTCGAGCTGTTCACCGACTTCGGCATTCAGATGAAGTCGAAGAGCCGGGCCGAGCAGACGTTCGTGATTCAGTTGGTCGGCCCCGGCGGCTACGTGCCCACGCCCAAGGCCGTGCGCGGCGGGGGCTATAGCGCGATCGCCGAGAGCAACGAGGTTGGCCCCGAGGGCGGGCAGGCCCTGGTCGACCGCACGGTCGAGCTGATCAACGGCCTGTGGCCGAAGTGACGTGCCGGCTTGGGGTTATTTCGCCTTGGTGACCGGCGTGAAGATGTCCGCGGCCGAAAGGCCCAGTTCCTTGGCCATGGCAAGGCAATAGTCGATCTTGCCCATGTTCGGATACCGGCCGTTGGAGCCGAACGAGAACTTCACTCCGGCCTCGCGGGCGATCCGCAAGAATGGCGGCTTCGGCAGCCGATAGCCCGAGCTGATCTCCAAGGCCACCCCGTGCTTGGCGGCAGCTTGAGCCACACGGCGGACGCGCGCGGGGGTCCAAAGCACATCGTATTGGGCAGCCAAAGGCGCCGGCAGCCACGAGGTGTTCGCCAGGATGTGGATCGGCTGGCGCTCGACGATCTCGATGTGCCAGTCGACGAAGCGGTCCATGAACTTCTCGGGGTCGGCCAGATCGACCCGATCGCCGACATCCTTCTCCCACAGCTTGACCCGGCGGCCGTCCTTGCCCGGGAATGTCATCGCGTCGGTCAACACGTAGTCGAGGCGGGCAAGCATCGCGCGCGAGAAGCAGCCGGGCCAGTCGGTCCATTCGGCCTGCACGCCTCGGTAGACCCCTTTGCCTTCGAGCGACTCCAACCAGCGCCGAAGCTCGTCGTCGTTGCTGAGGATCACGGGGTACTTGTTTTCGCGGGTGCCGGCGTGCTCGACCACTCCGAACCGGACCCCCAGGCGGCGCGACAGGTCGGCCACCAGGTCGATGGTGCTGTTGTCGAGATGGACGTGCAGATCGACCCGGGGAATTGCCTCCGCGCGTGGCGCGGACCTGGCGGGCTCGGCGCCTCGGGCAGGTCCCCGGGCGGCGGCGAGTCCGACCCCCGCAATGCCCGCCCGCAGCAAGGCTCGTCGTGTCACCATGCGGCCCCCGGCTCTCGCGCCGGGAGCTATCGGTTGGTGGTTCGGTATCATTCAGACTTCGCTTTCATCTCGGGTTTTCAGTAGGTCCATTTCGGCCTCGACGCAACGTACCAGTTCTCCCCCTTGCGCGCCGGGCAACAAGGTGATCCGGACTTCGCGGACCGCGGAATCCGCCTGGCCACGGAAGTGACGCAGCACGCCTTGGACGTAGGCCCGGGCGCACGTATCCGGCGGCACGGCAAAGATCCCCGAGCTGATGCCCGGCATGGCGACCGACGCCCAGCCGCGCTCGTGCGCGCGATCGAGGGCCGAGCAGACCGCCGAGGCGAGTTTTTCGGCCTCATCGCCCATGCCTTGCGACGGACCGACGGCGTGAATCACCCCCTTGTAGCGAAGCGCTCCGGCGGTCGTCACCACGGCGGAGCCCACGGGAACCGGGCCGTGGTCTCG
Organism: Thermoguttaceae bacterium; assembly: GCA_024653385.1. Lineage (GTDB taxonomy): Bacteria > Planctomycetota > Planctomycetia > Pirellulales > Thermoguttaceae > JANLFZ01. The sequence continues at coordinate 10,027 of JANLFZ010000051.1, forward strand.
CACGTAGGCGGAGCTTTCCTCCTGGAGCGACCTGCCGGCCGCTCGGGCGATCGCGCCGGCCACGCCCCCGCCGTGCGCCAGGTGCGAATTGGCGGCGTTGACGATCGCATCGACGGGTTCGTCGAGCAGATTGCCGATCGACAGGTGAAGACGCCTGCCGCCGGGCAGCTCGACCGACTTGCGGATGCTCATGGCCTTGCCTCCCGAAGGCCTCGGGGCCTTCAGCGTCCCTTGAGGTGCTTGTCGGCGAAGTCCAGGTACCGTTCCCAGTCGTAGTCGGTCACGTCGTGCTTGCCCCGGCGGATGTGGTAACCGATGCGGCTGGTGACGGGTTGTTCGACCGGGGGCATTTCGTCGGCTGCCAGGCCGTCGGTGCCCAGAAGGCGGTACACGGGGTCCGCCCCCTTGCACGCCAGGAACTCGCCGCGGGGATCGGCCCATTGGTCTTCTTGGGCGCTGGCGACGTAGACCGGCCGGGGGGCAATCAGCGCGATCAACTCGTGCTGGTCGACCGGCAGCTTGTCCTCGTTCTCGTTGAACTGGTTGAAGTTGTCGCAGAACCAGTGGGGGAAGACGCGGTTGATGCGCCCGACGGTCTCGCCGAAGCGGCGCATGCTCAACGCCGCGCCGCCGCAGCCCGAGTTGTTCGAGATGACCAGGGCGAACCGTTCGTCGGTGGCCCCGGCCCAAAGCGCCGTCTTGCCGAGTCGCGAGTGGCCCATGACCGCCACGCGCTTGGCATCGACGGCCTTGTCGGTTTCGAGATAGTCCAGCGCCCGGCTCAATCCCCAGGCCCAGGCCCCGATCGAGCCCCACTCGTCCGGGGCAGGTTTGGTCTGGCCCGGCTTGTAGAACAGGGGATGGATGCCGTTCTGGAAGCCGTCGTCGAAGTCGGGATCGATGTCGCCGTAGTAGGCCGTGGCCAGCCCGTACCCCCGCGCCAGGATCTTCTCGATGGCCCAGCGGCTCTTGGCCGTACCCCGCGATTTCTCGGTGGCTTGGTTCTTCACCACGCCCTGCGCCGGGTTGTCGCGCATCCACGACTGCGAGATCGTGATGCCCGGGTCGGGATGCACCGTGTGATTGCCGTAGAAGTTCAGCCCCAGGAAGACGGGCACGGGCTTCGTGGCCGACCGAGGCAGATAGATGAGCAGGTCCATCGCCGGCCCGGTCTCGCGTCCCGAGAACAGCACGCGCACTTCCTTGCGCACCGCCTTGCCTTCCAAGGCGTCGGGCGACATGCTCCGCACCACGAACCGCGTCGTCTTCAACCGGCCCGGCATTTTGCCGTAGACGTACGTCTCGAACAGGCGGAGCAACTCCGGCCGGCGCTTCTCGCGCCACGCGGCCGCGTCGGTCACGCGCTGGCCGTCCTGCCCGACCCGCTGGTCATGCAGGAC
>JANLFZ010000051.1:11436-19713 GCA_024653385.1 Thermoguttaceae bacterium
TGACCAGCGGGTCGGGCAGGGTGTACTTGGGCACCTTGCTCTCGTCGTAGTTGACCGGCGGCTCGCCGCCGTAGGTCGCGCCGGTCAGCCCAAGCCCCGCCACGAAGGTCGCCACCAGAATGATTCGACGCACGTTCATCGCCGGGTTCTCCTTGAGATCGAACGGATGACACGCGGAGGCGAACGCCGTCCCGCGCCGCACCGGCCCGCATGATGCGCCAGATCGCCGGCCCGTGCAAGAGGCCTCACCCTCCCGTGGGCCTTCCCGGCCGGCAGCAATCGGCCGGGCAGACCTCGGGGCACGAACCGAGGGGGCCGAGGGCCAGTCGCGCGGCCGCCGGATCCAGCCGCTCTTCGACCAACTCGCGAATCATCCGCACGAACCGCGGATGCGTGCCCACCACGCCCGCCCGAACCAGGCGAATCCCCAACGTCTCGCACAGCCCGGCCAATTCGACATCGAGGTCGTACACCACCTCCATGTGCTCGCTCACGAAACCGATGGGCACAACCACCACGTCGGTCGCCTGCCCGGCGCGATGCAGTTCCACAAGGTAGTCGCCCACGTCGGGTTCGAGCCACGGCTGCTCCGGGGGGCCGCTTCGGCTTTGGTAGGCCAGCGTCCACTCGGTTCGACCAACCCGTTCCGACACCAGCCGGCAGGCCTCTTGCAACTGATCGACATACTTCGAGCAAGCCGCCATGGCCAAGGGAATGCTGTGGGCGGTGAAGACCAGCCGGGCCGAGTCTCGGCGCCCGGCCGGAAGCTCATCGAGGGCCGCCCTGACCCGATCGGCCATCGGCTCGATGAATCCGGGGTGGTTGTAGAACAACCGCAGCTTTTCAACCACGGGAGCGGCGGGACCGGCGGCCTGTCTGGCGCGATCGATATCCTCCAGGTACTGCCGGCATCCCGAGTAACTGGCAAACGCCGAGGTGACGAAGGCCAAGGCGCGCCGCACCCCGTCCTCGGCCATTTCCCGGATCGTGTCTTCCAGCAGGGGATGCCAATGCCGGTTGCCCCAGTAAACCGGCAGGCGCACCCCGTGCGCATTGAACTCGGCGAGAATCGCGGCCAACAGCGCGCGGTTCTGCTGGTTGATCGGACTCGCGCCGTCGAACAGCTCGTAGCGCTCGGCGACTTCGAGCAACCGCTCTCGGGGCACACGCTTTCCGCGCACCACGTTCTCGAGAAACGGCAAGACGTCTTCGCGGCGTTCCGGACCGCCGAACGAGACGAGCAGGAAGGCATCGTAGGGAAGCGAGGCGGATGGCGAACAGTTACCCATTAGACGGTACGCTCAATCGAGGGTTCTCCGCGGCGACCGCCGGACGGCGGCACGAGCGGGGGCTTGAGGATGCCGTGCTCGCAGATGATCGCGTGGATGAGCCGGGCGGGCGTCACGTCGAACGCGGGGTTGTAGACCTTCACGCCGTCGGGCGCGGTCTGCCGACCGAAACCGTGCGTCACCTCCCGGGGATCGCGCTGTTCGATCGGGATGGCGTCGCCGTTCGGCAGCGATAGGTCGAACGTGCTCGACGGCGCGGCCACGTAGAAGGGAATTCCGTGGGCGTGGGCGAGGACCGCCAGGGAGTACGTGCCGATCTTGTTCGCGGTGTCGCCGTTGGCCGCGATCCGGTCGGCCCCCACGAGGACCGCTTGCACCCGGCCTTCGCGCATCACCTGGCCGGCCATCGAGTCGCACAAGAGGGTCACGTCGATGCCGCGCTGGACCAATTCCCAGGCGGTCAGCCGAGCACCTTGGAGCAGCGGGCGGGTTTCGTCGGCGTAGACGTGGATCCGTTTGCCGGCCTCGACCGCGGCGAAGACGACCGCCAGGGCGGTGCCGTAGTCGGCGGTGGCCAGGCCCCCCGCGTTGCAATGCGTCAACACGCCCTGGCCGTCGGCCAGCAACGTGGCCCCGTGGCGGCCGATCGCCCGGCACATCCGGCGGTCTTCCTCATGGATGCTTCGGGCCTCGGCCAGCAGGGCGGCGAGGATTTCCCCCGGCGATGCCCGGCCGCGCAGCCCCAGCCCCGCCTTCTTCATCCGGTCGAGGGCCCAGAACAGGTTGACCGCGGTCGGGCGGCTACTGGCCAGACGCGCGACGACCTCGTCCAGGCGCTGGAAGAACCGCTCCTGGCTTTCGCCGGCCGGCGCCTGAAGTCCCAGAACCACCCCGTAGGCGGCGGCAATGCCGATCGCCGGCGCCCCGCGCACTCGAAGGCTCTTGATCGCCTCCCAGACGTCTTCCACGTCGCGGCAGTCGATCTCGACGAACTCGGTCGGCAGCCGGGTCTGGTCGATCATGCGCAACCAGCCCTGGGTGTCGCCGATCCATCGGAGGGTTTCGAGGGACTTGACGTGCATCACGAGCCTCGGCGTCTTCGGTCCGCCCCATGGGGCCATGCAAAGGAGTGCGACGAATCGCTGCGATTCCAGGCCGCTACGTCTCGATGTGGAACTCGCGGATCCGATCGACCCGAAACGTCTTTTCCATCTGGTCCAAATGGCAGTAGGCGACGAGGTACGGCCGGCCGCCCGACCGATACAACCCGCGCGGCGTGATCCGGCGGCGCGAAAGCCCCCGGGTACCGCCGTCGTACACCATCTCGATTACACGAGACGCCTCGACCGCGTCCACGAGGGCTTCGAACCCCGGCGGTAGCCGGACGGCCGCCTCCTCCCGGCTCGTGATCCGCAACGGCGGCGAGAGGGCGAACAGGTCGCCCAGGCGTTTCAAGTCGGGCCTGTCCGAGACCATCCGCCGAAAGATCGCCATGACCAGACGCGCATCGGACAGGCCCCGGTGTTCTTCCCGGTCGGCAACGCCCAAGCGCGATGCCAGGTACTCCAACCGGTGAGTTGGCAACGCGGGGAGGCAGGTGCGCGCAAGGTCGAGGGTGTCGATGACCGCGTGGCCCGGCGGGGCGATCCCCGCGCCCGCCAGGGCCGCGCGCAAGAAGCCCAAGTCGAACCGGGCATGGTGGGCCAACAGCACGGTCTCTTGGTTGCCGAGAAACGCCAAAAACTCCGGCAAGGTCTCCGCGACCGTGGGTTTGCCTCGGACCATCGCCGGGGTGATCCCGTGGATGCGGATCACTTCCCAAGGGATCGGGCATTCGGGGTCGACCAGTTGCGAATAGCAGGCATTTTCCGGCTCGCCGAGCTTGAAACGCACCGCCCCGAACTCGACGATCCGGCACCACGAGGGGTCCAGACCGGTCGTCTCCAGGTCGAACGCCAGGAAGGTCACTTTGCCAAGAGGCAGGTCATCCATCGAAGCAAGTCTCGCATGGGGCGTGGGGCGTGCACGTCTGGGGACGCCGGGGCTGGCCCACGCCGAGGCAGCGCGGGCGCCCTACGGCCGGCGCACGAATTTTTGGGCCCGCTTGCCCTGGATGTCGCAGGCGTAGATGTTGCCGTGCGAGTCGAGGGCGATGGCGTGGACCCAGTTCAATTCGCCGGGCTTCTCCTTGCCGTCCTCACCCTTGGGGATCGTCCAGAGCTGCAAGACCCTGCCCGAAGTATCCAGTCGCATGAACAACTGGTCCTTGGGCGGGCAGCCGAGCAGGCCGGGCCCCTGGTGCCAGATCATCGGCGACGACCCGCACGCCCAGATCTCGTCGTTGGGAGAGATCCACAGTCCCCAGGGCACCAAGAGGTTGCGCCACTCGGCGAGGAAACGCCCCTCTTGATCGAAGACCTGCACGCGCACGTTGCTGCGGTCGGCGACGTAGAGCAGGCCCTTGGAATCGACGACGATCGAATGCGGCAGGCTGAACTCGCCGGGCTTGCTGCCGAGCCTCCCCCAGGCCTTGACGAACTTGCCTTGCGCATCGAAGTGGACGATGCGGCTGTTGCCGTACCCGTCGGTCACGAACACGTCGCCCGACGGCGTGACCGTCATATCGGTGGGCCTGTTGAGGTGCGTCGCGTCTTCGCCCGGCTCGCCCGGCGTGCCCAGGGTCTTGAGCAACTTGCCTTCGGGCGTGAACTGGAACACGGCACTCTTGCCCACGTCGGCGGCCCAGACGGTGCCATCGCGGGCGACTTTGAGGTAATGGGCCTTCTCGATCACGTCGTCGCCCCACGCCCGCAACAGCTTGCCCTGGGTGTCGTACACCTGGACGGGCGGCTTGGCCCGGGTAAACACGTACACCTGGTCCTTGGCGTCGACGGCAATGCCCGAGGTCTCGCCCCAGGGCATGGTCGCCGGGCGTTGCGGCCACGAGGGATCGACCTCGTACCACGGTGTCATGTTCACGCGCGGCGGATCGTCCGCCGAGGTCTTCAGGACCGGAGTCTGTGCCGCCGCCACGGCAGTCCACGCGACAGCGACAACGCCCACCGCCCAGCCGATCCAACGACGCAAGCAACCCGACATGGCGAGACCTCCCAAGAAGCGCAAAGGGGCCACGGAACACGCGATCCATTGTACTCGGCCGGTGATTCGGGGGCGAGGGCACCGGCGGTGACCCGCGGTCGCCGCGTGGGCCGGCGCGGCGCTACCCGGAGAAAAACGCCTCCTGGGGCACCGAGGCAAGTCGGGGCGGCCTGGGGTTGCCTCCGGGGATGAACCCGGCTATGGTGGATTTTGTGTCGGCCCCACCAAGGCCACGCGACATCGTTTCGTTCTATTCCATTCCATTCGTGACCCTGTAGATGGAGGAGAGTTGAGATGGTTTGCTTTCGATCCAAGCGGCAGGGGTTCACGCTCGTCGAACTCCTGGTGGTCATTGCCATCATTGGCGTCCTCATCGCGCTCTTGCTGCCCGCCGTGCAGGCGGCTCGCGAAGCAGCGAGGCGGTCGCAGTGTACCAACAACATGAAGCAGATCGGGCTGGCCTTGCACAACTACCACGACGTCAACGGCCGCCTGCCGCACGGAAGCTTCCACGCCGATCGTTGGGGGTGGCCTCCCCGAATGATCGCCTTCATGGAAGGGGGCGCCGAGTTCGCCCAGTACGATTTCAGGATTCAAAGCTGGCAGCCGGACCAGAACGGCGCCAACTTCCAGAACATCCGCAGAATCCACAAGAACTTCCTTTGCCCTTCGGACACCCTCTCGGAGCGGATCACGCAGGAAGAGGGGTTCGGGGCAGGCTGGGAGATCTCGCAGTGCGACTACGCGGCCAATATCGGCGACTACATGAACTCGACCGGCATCGGCGCGACCCCGGCCTACGGCAACGTGGGATACGTCGGGAACTTCCCGCCGATCGAGGTCCGTGGGGTGATCGGGCGATGGCGCTGGGCAGCCTCGTTCCGTGACGTGACCGACGGGCTGTCGAACACGATGTTCCTCGGCGAGTGCATCGGGGCCTTGTGCATCACCCAGAATTTCGGCACCCAGTGCTGGGCGACCACGGCCCACCCGATCAACTACATGAACCAGTCGCTCATCGCCAATCCCCCGACGCCCGCCAACCCGCGCTGGGACGAGTCGATCGGCTTCCGCAGCTATCATCCCGGCGGGGCGAACTTCCTGTTGGGCGACGGCTCCGTTCGTTTCCTCAGCGAGACGATCGATGGGGTGGTCTACCGCGGCATGGCCTCGCGCACCGGCGCCGAGACGATCACCATCCCCTGATGTTGCGGCGCGACCGCGCGACCTGATCGGGTCCGGCGTCCCTCGGAGGGCCGTCGAGACGGCGGGACGGCGAGTCCCTTTTCCACGATGACATCAACCTCGACCTATGGTGAAATCGACCATGCATACGCTCAAGTACCTGACGCTCATCTGTCTGGCCGGCTGGTTGCTCTGCGGCGGTTGCGGAGGCTCGGGACGCGCGCCGTTGGCCAAGGTGAAAGGCACCGTGACCTACCGCGGCGAACCCGTCAAGTCGGGAACGATCGTCTTCGAGGTCCCCGGCGCGCGCCCGGCCACCGGGAAGATCGTGGACGGGCAGATCGTCGAGGTCACCACGCACGACCCGAACGACGGGGTCCCCATCGGCCAGGCCAAGATCGCCGTGTTCGCCACACAGGCCGGACCCAGCGGGGCGGCTGGGGCGGCCGGAAGCGACCCCGGTTCGTACAAACCCGGGACGAACTACATGGACGCCGGCGCAAAGCCGGCCATTCCCCCGAAGTACAACAATCCTGCCACCAGCGGGTTGAGCAAGGAGATCCAACGAGGCGAGAACACCATCGAGCTGAATCTGACCGACTAGGGCCTGGCGCCGGTCGGCCAAGGCCGCGCTGGGCGTTGCAATCGAAAGGCCCCGCGGATTACCGAGCGATCTTGCACGACGGCAGCGCGCGCGCAAGCCGTCGGACGCCTTCGTCCGACACGCCGGTCTGACCCAGGTGGAGCGCCTGGAGCGACTTGAGCCGGGCCAGGTGCTCCACCGCGGCGTCGGTCACGTCGCCGTTGAGCGTCAGGTCGAGAACGCGGAGCTTCGCCAGGCCGGAAAGCCGGGCCACGCCCGCATCGGTGATGCGGTTCGCCGCCAGGTCGAGGTGTTCCAGGTTCGCAAGCCCTCCGACGACGTCCATGCCCGCGTCGGTCACCTGCGTCTGACGCAGTTCCAGGCGAACGATTCCCCTTAGACCGCGAAGGTGGGCCAGACCGGCGTCATCCACGCCTGTCTCGCTCAGCCGGACGACGGCCAGCGAAGGCTTGGCGCCCAGGTGGGCCAGCGCCGCGCCGGTGATGGGCAGGTCTCGCAGCATGAGTTGCCGAAGCTTGGGGAAGCCCGCGAGGCAGCGCAGCCCTTCGTCGCTAAGGCTGTAACAGCGGAAGAGGTTCAGCTCTTCCAGCGGCAGGTCGCTCAGCTGGACCAGGCCGGTGTCGGTGATCGGCGCCTCCTGAACCGTCAAGCCGGCCAGCCATCGCAGGTCCTTGACGATGGCCAGACTCTGGTCGTTGATCTGGTAGCCGCCAAGGCGCAGGACTTTCAGGCTCTTCAGCCCGCGCAGATGTTCGAGGCCCGGGTTGCCCACCTGGGCGCAGTTGCGCAGATCGAGCAGTCAGCGAGGGCAGGTCGCGGACCAGGCCGGCCACGCCCTGATTCGTGATGTTCACCTCCAAAAGCGACAGGTTCGCCAGTTTGGGAAATCGCTTGAGGTGCGCAAGCCCGGCGTCGTCGACCAGCGCGCTGCGGTGGACGCTCAGCGCCGCGAGTTGGGGAAGCTGGGCGAGGCGTTCGAGGCCGTCGTTGTCGATTTGGACGTTCAAGAGCGACAGGTCGGTCAATCCGGCCATGCGGCTGATCTGGTCGATCCCGGCCCGCGTGACCCCGCCTCCGGAGACGCGGAGCTTCTTGAGATTCGGCAGGGCCGACAGCCGCGCGAGTTCGGCGTCGGTGACCGAAATGCGGTCGCTGGCCAGGTCGGCGCCCACGAGCCGGCCCGCGGCGTCGAACTCGACCTGCCCGCGCAGGCCATCGATCGTCGTGATGGCCGCGACGAATCGGGGATCGGCGTCGTCGGGGACTCTTCCCGCGCGAATCGCCTCCGCGACGGCTTGTTCGCTGCGGCCGGGCGATGGGCGATCGGCGGCCGCGGCAGGAACCTCCCAAAGCAAGACAAGAAGCAGGCCGGCGCAAAGCGGGCCAAGCGCACGCTTCGCGTCGGCGGCCAATGCCCGATGGTTGCACGGAACGCTAGTCGCCGGCATGGAACAGGTCTCCCGGGCCTCTGGTGCCCGTCGAAGCGGTGCTGCGCCTGCGTCAGACCACCTTCGAGACGAGCACCACGTCTTGCTCCTGCTCCTCGTTGAACACGAAGCCGCGGTTCCGGAAGGTGGCCAACATGCGGGCGTTTTCCTTGGAGGTCTCGGCGACGACCTTCTTCACGCCCCAGCGCTTGGCGATCTCGAGGCAGTAATCGGTCAGCACCCCGCCCAGGCCGTGGCCATGCCACCGGTCGACGACGATCACCGCGTATTCGGCCGCCTCGTGGTTCACGTCGGCCACCAGACGCCCGACGCCAATGAGCTTGCGTTCGCCGTTCTCCTCGACCTCGGCCACAATGCCCATCTCGCGGTCATAGTCGATGAAGCAGTACCGAGCGGCCATCTCGTGCGTGGTCTGCTTGAACAGGTAGCTGAAGCGGAACCACAGGCTCTGGGTCGAGCAATTGGCCAAGAGGTCGTGCCACAGGGGCTCGTCCTCGGGCTTGATCGGCCGGAGGGTGACCGGCGTGCCGTCCTTGAGCCTCCGTTCGGCGACGAACTCGTCGGGGTACGGCCGGATCGCCAAATGGGCGTACGGCCGAACGCCGTGGACCGCCAGCTCGCGGTCGACCACGACCCGCGCGTCCAGGGCGAT
>JANLFZ010000529.1:0-264 GCA_024653385.1 Thermoguttaceae bacterium
CATCACCTCGCTGGTCCGCTTGCGCCGACCGGAGAGCTGGTTCCCCTCCATGTCGACCGTGCAGAGGTCGTCGGGCTTCATGAAGCCCTTGCAGATCTGCGTCGGGGTGCAGATCACCTCGTGGTCGCTGATGCGGTAGGTGATGTTGCCGTCGTTGGCGGCCGCGAACCCCTTCTGGTAGAGCCGCCGCCCGATCTCGCAGATCTCTTGCTTGATCGCGTGAACGTTGATCATGGCTGTCTCGGTAAATGGATGGTATCGAGG
>JANLFZ010000529.1:274-4267 GCA_024653385.1 Thermoguttaceae bacterium
CGCCGCGCAATAGGCGTCCAGCGGTTTGATTTCGGGATGAAAAGGCATCGCCGCCTCGCGCCCCTCGCTGAAGGCGATCCGATGCCCTACGTCCGCCCCCAGTTCGTCGTACACGGTCAACTCCTCGGCCGGCTCGCCTCCGCTGCCCTCCAGATCGGCCAGCGACAGGGGGACGACGAGTTTGAACCGCGCGCCGGCCAGGCTCGGGTGCCAGCGGTTGAGCGTCACGGTGCCGATGACTTCGCCGATACGCATGGGTGTCTTGGGTAGTTGTGCCTGCCACGCCGCGAGCGGCTAGGCGAGGCGGTTTCGGAAGACCTCCGGGCAAGGCCACGGCGCGCCGCGCAGGAACTGACAAACCATCTGCCGCACCCCGCAAAGCCCCTGGGCCCGCGGATCAACGATCAGCAGGTTGGCGCCGACCGCCTCAGCGTCGGCCACCACGGCGTCGGCCGAGGCCGCGCGGATCGCTCGGACGCCCGGGTGGCGGTTGGCCAGGCAAACCGCCGCCGCTCCATGCCGGGTCAGCAGCACGGCCGCCGCCAATCCGCCGGCCAGGTCCTTGGCCAGTTCGTCCGTCGCCGCGATCAGGCAGTCGCGCCGCTGGGAATCGACGGCCCATCCGTCGTCCTCCAGCGCCCGCACGAGGGGTGCGGGATCGTACGATCCGCCCAGCGTGACCAGGCACACGGTACCGCGCGGGCAGTCCGCCTCGGCCGGTGCCAAGCAGGCCAGCGGCACACCCCGGCGCTGGAGTTCGTCGCGCACGGCGGGCGTCACCACGGCCCCGCGCGGCACGACCACGCGCCGCAGGCCATCCCACTGCGAGGGCAGGCATGCCAGCGTCACGACGCGCTGGCGAATCCTCCAGTCGCCCGCGGTCTCCTCGTTGCTTGCGGGAGAGGGGGGCGACAGGCCCATGTCGGCCAGCACCTCGGCGACGATGCGTTCGATTTCCGCGGGGGTGGGTGTCATGGGTCCACGATTCCTATCGTCGACCAGCGGACCGGGGTTGTTTCGCTGTGCATCAATTCGCGGGTGCCCTTGCCATCACTGGTGATGACGACCCGTTCTCCGATGCCGGCCCCGAGGGCGTCGACGGCCAGCACCGGATCGCCGTCGGGCGTCTGGCCGTCCGGCCCATAGGGCTGAACGATCAGCAGCTTCCAGCCGGCCATCGACGGATGTTTCACCGTTGCCGTTGCCACGCCCACGACCCGACCCGAGAGCATGTCACTTGCCCAAAATGCGGAGGTTATCGACCATGGTGCAGCGGCGTTCGCGGGTGAAGGTCAGCGGCGTGGTGATGCCTTCGCCGGTGGGTCCGGCGATCGAGAACGACCCGTAGCCTTCGCCGCCGATTCCCAGGCCGGCGACGCTGGGGCCGTTCTTGACGAAGATGGTCGTTTCGACCGCCTTGCCCATCTTCGTCATGTTCGTGACGTTGTTCGAGTGGATGATGGCGGTGTGTTTGAAGCCGTGTTCGCTCCGCACGGCCATCTCGATGGCATGGTCGACGTTGCGGGCGCGGACAAAGGGCACAAAGGGCATCATTTGCTCGACCGGCACGAAGGGGTTCGACTCGTCCGTCTCGCCGAAGAGCAGCTCGACGTCGGCGGGGAGGTTCTTGCCCGCCGCCCGGGCCAGCACCGCCGCGTCCTTGCCGATCAAGTCCTTGACCGGCACGTCGTGCTTGTGGTCGCCCTCGCCCACCGTGGTGATGGCAGCCTTGGTCAGGGCGTCGATTTCGCGGGCGCTGAGGCGCACGGCGCCGGCCCGCTCCATGGCGGCCATCATCGCGTCGAACACCTGCTCGACGACGAACACCTGCTTCTCGCCGATGCACAGGAGGTTATTGTCGTAGGCGGCGCCGCGGATGATCGACCGCGCGGCGCGATCGAGGTCGGCCGTCTCGTCGACGACCACCGGCGGATTGCCCGGCCCCGCCACGATCGCCCGTTTGGCTTGCTGCATCGCGGCTCGGGCCACGCCGGGACCGCCCGTCACGCACAACAGCGCGATCCCCCGGTGCTTGAAGATCCGCTCGGCAGACTCCAAGGTGGGCTCGGTGATGATGCACATCAGGTTGTCGATGCCCAAGTCGCGGTAGATCGCCTCGTTGAAGCGGCGGATTCCCTCGGCGGCGACTCGCTTGCCGCTCGGGTGGGGGTTGAAGACCACCGTGTTGCCCGCCGCGATCATGTTCACCGCGTTGCAGGCGGCCGTGGGAAGCGAGTGGGTCACGGGCGTGACCGCCCCGATCACGCCGAACGGCGCATGCTCGATAACGGCCAGGCCGTGGTCGCCGCTGTAGACCTCGCTGCGGAGGAACTCCACGCCGGGGATTCGCTGCCCGACCACCGTGAGCTTCTCGATCTTGTGCTCGAGGCGGCCGATCTTGGTCTCCTGCATTTCCATCGTCCCCAGCTCGACGCACTGCTCCGTGCAGATCCGCTGGATGTGGCCCACAATGCGCCGCCGGTCCTCGAGCGAGCGCCGCGAAAGCTGCTCGAACGCCTCCTGGGCCGCGGCGACCGCCTCGTCGGGACACGTGAACTGGCCCAACCGCCCCTGGAACGAGCGGGTCGGGCCAGGCGGCACGGCCGGGGCCTGCCCGTCGCCGGCGCCCAGCCGCTTGAGCACCTCTTGCACCACGCTGCGGATGACCGATTCGTTGACTTGCATGGCTTAGCGTCTTGGGAAGTCGGGGTTCGACACGGATCTCTCCTTCGGGCGTCGCGCGACGCCCTAGGGGGATCCCGTTTGCTTCGCATACACGCAGGTCTGCCCGACGTGAACGGTATCGACGATGCCGACGATCACCGTGTCGACGGGCAGGTTCTTGGTTTCGGGGGTCAGCCGGGCGCTCGACCCTTGGACGATCAGCACGTAATCGCCTTCGCCGGCGCCCACCGTGTCGACGGCGACGAAGGTCCGCCCGGCCGACTTCAGCGATTGCCTCGCCTGGTCGAGGCGGTAGGGTTCGACGACCAGCAGCTTGTGCCCGACCATCGAGGCCGTCTTCTGCGTCGAGACCAGCGATCCGACGACTTTGGCGACGAACATCGCGATCACCTTTCGAGCAGTTGTTTGGCCAGTCGGGCGACGATCAGCTCTTCGTTGGTCGGCACCACCCAGATCTGCACGCGGCTTGCCGGCGCGTCCACGCGCGCTTCGCCGCGCGCCTGGCGATTGGCGTCGGCGTCGAGCACGATGCCCAGTTCCTCGAGGTTTTCGAGCACGGCGGCGCGGAACTGCGGCTGGTTTTCACCGATCCCTCCGGTGAAGACGATTACATCGGCCCCGCCCAGCTCGACGAGGTACGCGCCGAGGTAGTGCCGCACGCTCGAGGCGAACACGTCGAGGGCGAGTTTCGCCCGGGCGTCGCCCCGGTCGGCCGCGGCGTACAGGTCGCGCACGTCGCCGCTGGTGCCGCTGAGTCCCAACAGGCCGCTCTTCGAGGCCAGCATCCCCAGCACCTCGTCGAGCGACTTGCCCGTGAGCTTCATGACCACGGGCAGGGCGAAGGGGTCGAAGTCGCCCACGCGATTGTTGTGCGGCAGACCGGTCTGGGCGCTCATGCCGAAGCTGTTGGCAACGCTCTTGCCGTCGCGGATGGCGCAGAGCGAACTCGATCCACCGAGGTGGCACGAGATGATGCGCAGATCGCGGCGGCCGAGCAACTCCGCCGTGCGCGTGGCGATGTAGCGGTGGCTGGCGCCGTGATAGCCCCAGCGCCGCACGAGGCCCCGTTCGGCCCATTCGTAAGGCACCGCATAGTAGCGGTTGCCCTCGGGGATCGTGCGGTGGAAGTCGGTCTCGAACGCGGCCACCAGCGGGATCGTCGGGAATCGCTCCTGAAGCTCGCGCATGGCCTTGATGTAGGGCGGGTTGTGGGCGGGGGCGATGGCGGCCGCCTCTTCCATCGCGGCCAGCACCTCGGGCGTGACCCGCCGGACCCCGTCGACCCGGCCGCCCAGCACCGCCTTGAAC
>JANLFZ010000530.1 GCA_024653385.1 Thermoguttaceae bacterium
TGGTGGCCTGGTCCCAATGGATGGGCCGCCATGGAGATCACCGGCGACGAGCAAGCTCGGCGCATGATGAGCCGGCCCCAACGCCACCCCTACCACCTGTGACCAGCCTGGACCGCACAGACCCCAACCCGACGAGGATACGACGATGGAAGAACTGACGCTTGAGGCCCTGATCGCCAAGATCAAGGATAACGACGCGAAGGTCCGCGCCGCGGCGTGGCAGGCCGCCGGCAAGGTGGGCGCCAAGGCGGTGGTTCCGTTGGCTGCCGTGGCCGGCGGCGGGGCACTGGAGGTCGCCCGGGCAGCCAACCGGGCCCTTTGGCAGATCGTGCGCACGGCGGGTCGGCCGGGGGCGGAGGAGGAACGCGCGGCGACGGTCCGCGAGTTGCTCGAGGTGCTCGGCGATGCCCAGTACCCCCTTCAGCTCCGCCGCGACGTGATCTGGATGCTGTCGGAGATCATCCGCGACGACGAAATCAACCCCGAGGGCGCCGCCACGTTGCTCGACGACGTGGATCTCCGCGAGGACGGCCGGGCCGCGCTTCAGCGCGTGCCCGGCGAGCGGTCGCTGGCCGCGCTGAAGATCGGCTTCGAGGCGGCCGAGGGCGATTTCAAGGCCGCCTTGGCCTGCTCGCTCCGCGCCCGAGGCGTCCAAGTGGCCAAGCCCCCTTGCCCGAAACTCGTGCCGACGAAAACCACATCGGTCAAGCCGATTCCAGCGAGGTAGGGCACCATGGTGCAATCGGTTGGTCGAGCGGCCATCCTGGGCGTGTGGGTGGCTTTGGCGGCAGTCCTGCACTCCCCGGCAGCGGATCTCGCAGCCAAGCCGCCCTCACCGGGCCAGGCGAAGCCGGCCGAGGCAAAGCCGGCCGACGAGGACGATTACGCCCTCCAGCGCCTGTTGATCGACACAATCGACCAGGTGCAGCGCAACTACGTGCGCGAGGTCAGCCGGCGGCGGCTCATCGAGGCGGCCATCAGGGGGATCCTTCAGGAGTTGGACCCCTACTCGGACTACATTCCGCCGGAAGAGATGGATCGCTTCCGCTCGACCGTCGAAAGCGAGTTCGGGGGCATCGGCATCCAGGTGATGATCCGCGACGGGCACTTGATGGTCGCCAGCCCGCTGGTGGGTACGCCCGCCTACCGGGCCGGTATCCTCGCGGGCGACCGGATCGTCGAGATCGACGGGCAGAGCACCGCCGGCATGACGATCGACGACGCGGTGCGCAAGCTCAAGGGCAAGGAAGGGACCCAGGTCACGCTCACGGTCATCCATCCGTCAACCACGTCCCGTCAGAAGATCACCCTCACGCGCGAGGTTGTCCACGTGCCCACGGTCCTGGGGCACCACCGCAAGCCGGACGACACGTGGGAATACTTCATCGATCCGAAGCAACGGATCGCCTACGTGCGCGTGACGGCCTTCAGCCGCGACACCGCCGACGAGCTGCGCAAGGTCCTCGCCGAGTTGGCTCCCCAGCGCCTCGGCGGCCTGGTGCTCGACCTGCGATTCAATCCGGGCGGCCTGCTGAGTTCGGCGATCGAGGTAAGCGATCTCTTCGTGGCGCAAGGGCGGATCGTCAGCGCGGCCGGACGCAACGTGCGCGAGCGCATTTGGGAAGCGCGCAAGGAAGGCACCTTCGAGGGCTTTCCGATGGCCGTGCTCGTCAACCGCTACAGCGCCAGCGCCAGCGAAATCGTGGCGGCTTGCCTTCAGGACCATCACCGCGCCGTGATCGTGGGCGAGCGGACCTGGGGAAAAGGAAGCGTGCAGAACGTCGTCCCGCTCGAGGACCGCAAGGACCCAAGCGGCGCCTCGGGGCCGCAGTTCGAGGCCCGCAGTGCCCTGAAACTCACCACGGCCGGCTATCGCCGCCCCAGCGGCAAGAACATCGACCGCGCCCCCGGCGCCAAGGAAAGCGACGATTGGGGCGTGCGTCCCGACCCCGGCTTCGAGGTGAAACTCGACGAGGCGGAAATGCTGGCGCTGGTGGCCGCCCAGCGCCAACGCGACGTGGTCCAACCCAAATCGAATGGAAAGCCCGCCCCCGAAAAGGCCAAGCCGGAAGCCAAGGCCGACGGACCGCAGGCGGGCGTTCCCAAGGGAAAACCGCCTGCGGGCGAATTCACCGACCGCCAACTGGCCAAAGCCCTCGATTACCTCGCCACCGAGTTGGCCCGGGTCAAATGAGCCAATGCGGATCCTGACGATCGAGACCACCTGCGACGAAACCGCGGCTGCGGTGGTGACCGACCGGCTCGAGGTCCTGGGGGCCGTGGTGGCCTCGCAGGACGACCTGCACCGCCGCTTCGGCGGCGTGGTGCCCGAGATCGCGTCGCGGGCCCACGTCGAGCGGATCCTCCCCGTGATCGACGAAGCCCTCCGCCGCGCCGACACGCGCCTGGCCGATCTGGACGCCGTGGCGGTCGCCAATACGCCCGGGCTGGCGGGCTCGCTCTTGGTGGGATTGGCCGCCGCCAAGGCCCTCTGCGTGGCCACGGGATTGCCGCTGGTCGCCGTGAACCACCTCCAGGCACACATCTATGCGTGCCGCATCGCCGCCGGCCAAGAGGTCTTTCCGTGCATCGGACTGATCGTCAGCGGCGGGCACACGAGCCTCTACCGCTGCCAAGGGCCGACCGATTTTGAGCTGCTCGGCGCCACGATCGACGATGCGGCCGGCGAGGCGTTCGACAAGGTGGCCAACATGTTGGGGCTGCCTTATCCGGGGGGGCCGTCCATCCAGCGAGCCGCCGAAAAGGGCAATCCCCAGGCCTATCGCTTTCCCAGGGCCTTTTTGCACGAGGATCGGCTCGATTTCAGCTTCAGCGGCCTGAAAACCGCGGTCCGGTACACGATCGCCGGCCCCGGACGTCCCGACTTCGCCCAGGTGCGACTCTCCGAACAACAGGTTGCCGATCTGGCGGCCAGCTTTCAAGAGGCGGTGGTCGACTGCCTCGTGGGCAAGTCGATGCAGGCCCTGGAGCAGTCGGGCATGAGTACCTTGTGCGTGGGCGGGGGCGTGGCCGCCAACGCGCGGCTACGCCAACGGCTCGACGACGAGGCGCGTCGTCGCTCGATCCGCCTGTTCGTCGCGCCCATGCGCCTTTGTACCGATAACGCGGTGATGGGGGCGATTGCCGTGGAGCGCGTCAAGGCCGGGCGTTTCGAGTCGCTGGACCTGGAGGTGTTTCCAGGCGTCGTGCGCAAACCGACCGGGGCCGGTTGAGCAAGCCGGTCGGATGGGCCCCGACGGGTTCTAGAAGAACCCGCCGCCACCAAAGCCGCCGCCGCCGAACCCACCGCCGCCGAACCCGCCACCGCCGCCGAACCCGCCGCCCAGGCCGCTGAAGCCCAGGCCGCCCGTACCCCCTCGGCCCGAGGTGTTCTGCCCGGTGGCGAAGTTGAACACGTTCACTTCGGCGATACCGGAGAAGAGCGGCATGCTGGTGACGCGCACATACCGGCGGTCGGCCGAGATCACCGCGGTGGCATACAGGTTGGTGCCCTCGGGGAGGGTGATGATCACGGGCTGATAGCCCACCGCGCCGCCGCCCACCAAGAGCGGGAAGTTCGCCAAGCCGTTGCCCAATCCGGCGGCGCCGCCGCTACGGGCGTTGGCCAGACTCGCCATCGCGTTGGGGTCGACCACGCCGGCCACCTGCTGGGCAAGGAGCTGTTGCCGCAAGGCCACGCTGGGAACGGACGCCATCGCCGCGGCGATCTGGTGTTCCTTGATCGGCTCGTTGCGGCGGCCGTCGGCCAACTCGAACTTCGCCGCCACCTGGTCCTTATCGAGCTTGAGGTACTTGCTCTCGACGACTTCCATGAACTTGCCCTGCGAGTCCTTCCGCTTGCTCAGGTAATGGAGGCAGATGTCGAGCTTGACCTGGTTGGCCGCGACCTTGCCCCAGACGCGGCGCACGAGCACCTCGTACGCGCCGCTGAAGCCCTTGGGGCAGACGTACACTTCGCACGAACTGCCCGTATTGTCCTTGCCGAGTTGAGCCCGGGCGTCGGCGAGCATGGCTCCGCCCGCGGTGGTCCGGGGATTGCGCGGCGAACAGACGGTGCCGGCAGGCTCGCGCACCACGAGGTCGATATCGGCATCGCCGACCCAGGAAGCGACGATGACGACGTCGCGTTCGACCGCCGCGTCGAGCGCCGCCTCGTACGCTTGGGCCTCCTCGAGGCGGTTCTCGGCCTTGAGCCGCTCGAGCGTCGCCCGAGCCGTGCGCACGCCCTTGAGCCAGACGTTCTTGT
>JANLFZ010000531.1:0-3951 GCA_024653385.1 Thermoguttaceae bacterium
CCCTTGACCGCATCGCCACGGCGTCAGTAGAATCAGAGAAGTCTGAAATCGCTGAGTCCGAAAGCCAAAGGGACCGCCGTGGACAAGTCCAGGGCAAGAAAATGCGGTGCGTCGCCCGACGGAGCCGAACTCTCCTACGCCATCGAAGCCGTCATCACGGTCGACGAGCGGGGACAGTTGGTGCTCCCGAAGGAGACGCGGGCCAGGGCGGGCATCCGCCCCGGCGACAAGCTCGCGCTGGTCGGCTGGCGCAAGGGAGACCGCGTGTGCTGCCTCTCGCTGATTCGGGCCGACGACATGACCCAGATGGTCGGCCAGTTGATGAACTCGCTCATGAACTCCCAAGGAGGAGACTGACATGGACCGCGATATCGTTGAAGTGGTGCGCGACCGGTACGGGTCGGTCGCCCAAAGCGACCTCTCGAGCCGACACCAGGGCGTTCGCGCGGTGGCCGAGGCGTTCGGCTACACGCCCGAGCAACTGGCTTCCATCCCCGCCGAGGCCAACATGGGCCTCTCGTGCGGCAATCCCACGGCGTTCGCCGGCCTGAAGCCGGGCGAAGTGGTCGTGGACCTGGGCTGCGGCGGCGGCCTGGACGTGTTCCTGGCGGCGGCGAAGGTCGGTCCCACGGGCAAGGCGATCGGCATCGACATGACCCCCGAAATGATCGACCGCGCCCGGCAGAACGCGGCCCGGGGCGTCGACGGGAAGCCGATCCCCAACGTCGAGTTCCACCTGGCGACGATCGACCGCTTGCCCCTTCCCGACGCGTCGGTCGATTGCGTCATCAGCAACTGCGTGATCAACCTCGTGCCCGACAAGCGCGCGGTCTTCCACGAGATCGCCCGGGTGCTCAAGCCCGGCGGGCGCGTCGCCATCAGCGACATCGTGCTCAAGAAGCCCCTGCCGCCCGAACTGGCCTCCGATCTGGCGGCCTACGTGGGCTGTCTGGCGGGGGCCATCGGAATCGACGAGTACCGCGACGGTCTGCGCGAGGCGGGCTTCGGCCGCGTGGAAATCGTCGATACCGGCGCCGATTTGAACGTCTACGCCCGGGTCGAGCCCGAAAGCGGGTGTTGCTGCGGCAGCCCAGCGCTGCCGTTGGCCCAGCCGGCCGCCGCGGGTTGCTGCGCGCCACCGGCCGCGCCGCCGGACGCGGCGTTCCATGATCGAATGGCCGATCTCTGCGCTCGCTACGACTTCAACGCGTACGCCGCCAGCGTTAGGATCTATGCGCTGAAGGATTGACGACAGGGCGGACCGGAGGTGTGGCGCGCCGGGCGCAGCGGGTTTCAACCGGGGACGGCTGACCGTCGCGCTAGACCATCGGGCCGAACCAGCAGAACAGGGTGTTCGTAGTCTTCTGCCCATCGACCCGCAATGCGCACCATCCGCCGCCTCCTCGAACTGATCCGCTTCAGCCACACGCTGTTCGCGCTGCCGTTTGCGCTATTGGCCGCGGCAATGGCCTGGTCGGCCAATCTCCGCAGCGAGCCGCCGGTGTCGTTCCGGTGGCGGGAGTTGGCGGGCATTGTGGTGTGCATGGTCTCTGCCCGCAGCGCCGCAATGGCATTCAACCGGCTCGCCGACCGGCACCTCGACGCGTTGAACCCGCGCACGGCGTCGCGGCACCTTCCGGCGGGGGTTCTCAGCGTGGCAAGCGTGGTGGTGCTGACGGCGGCGGCATCCGTGGGGTTCGTGGCGGGCACGTTGTTGTTCTTGCCGCACAACCCGCTGCCCCTGTACGCCTCGGGGCCGGTGCTGCTGTTCCTGTTCGCCTACAGTTACACCAAGCGGTTCACGGCGCTATCGCACTTCTGGCTGGGAGCGGCGCTGATGCTGGCCCCGGTGGCGGCCTGGGTGGCCATCCGCGCCGCGGTGGATTGGCCGCCCTTGGTCCTGGGCGCGGCCGTGTTGCTTTGGGTGGCCGGGTTCGACATGATCTACGCGTGCCAGGACACCGCGTTCGATATCGCCATGCGCTTGCACAGCGTTCCCGCCCGGCTCGGCGTGCGCGCCGCGCTGCGGCTGGCGGCCCTTTGCCATCTGGGGATGGTCGTGCTGCTGGCGGCCCTGCCGCTGGTGTATGATGGTTTGGGAACGATCTACCTCGCCGGGGTCGCGGCGATTGCGGTGCTGTTGGTGTACGAGCACGCGATTGTCCGGCCGGACGACTTGTCGCGCGTGAACCGGGCCTTCTTTCACGTCAACGCGGTGGTGAGCGTCGGATTGTTCGTGGTGGGGTCGATCGACCTGATGGTGGGACATGCTTGACGCGATTGCGCGGAAAATCGACTCCGGCGAGCGGCTCTCGGCCGAAGAGGGCGAGTATCTGTATCGACCCGAGGTCGATCTCCACGTGCTTGGCCGGCTGGCCGATCGGGTCCGGCGCCGCAAGAACGGCACGATCGCCTGGTACAACGTCAACGCGCACTTGAATCCCACGAACATCTGCGCGTATCGCTGCCCGTTGTGCGCCTACAGCCGCGATCCCGGCGAGGCGGGCGCCTACGTGATGAGCGCCGACGAGATCCTCGCGCGCGGCCAAGAGGCCGACGAGGCGGGCGCGACCGAGTTGCACATCGTCGGCGGCATCCATCCCGCCCTGGGCTATGGCTGGTATCTCGAGATCATCGGCTCGCTGCACCGCGCGTTTCCGCGCCTGCACCTGAAGGCTTGGACTGCCGCCGAGATCGCCTGGCTCGCCGAGAGCACCGGCCGGCCGGTCCGCGCGGTGCTCGAGGAGATGGTCGCGGCCGGATTGGGCAGTCTGCCCGGCGGCGGGGCCGAGATCTTCCATCCCGCGGTGCGCCGCCAGATCGCCCCGCGCAAGATCGACGCCGAGACCTGGCTTGCGGTCCATCGCGCGGCCCACGAACTGGGGTTGCGGAGCAACGCGACGATGCTGTTCGGTCATCTCGAGACCGCGGCCCATCGCGTGGACCACATGCTGCGCTTGCGCGCGCTGCAAGACCAAACCGGGGGTTTTCAGGCGTTCATCCCGTTGGCCTTTCATCCGGACGGCGCGCGCCTGGGCGATCTCCGTCGGCCTGGCAGCCTCGCCATTCTGCGCACGGTGGCCATCGCGCGGCTCTTGTTGGACAACTTCGATCACATCAAGGCCTACTGGATTTCGCTCGGGGTCGGCACGGCCCAGGTGGCCCTCGGCTACGGCGCGGACGACCTGGACGGCACGGTCCGGCACGAGTCCATCCACCACGAGGCCGGGTCGCAGGCACCCGAGGCCCTTTTGATCGAGGACCTGCGCGGGTTGATCGCCGAGACGGGCTATGAACCGGTCGAACGCGACACGCTCTACCGGCCCGTGCGCCGCCACGGAACGCGCTGGGAAGCGACCGGCTGAAACTCACCGCGGTGCCGGTTCAAGGGGGCGGAGTTCGAAATTGCGGTAGTAGATCTCGTTGCCCTCGTTTTGCAGGAGGATCTTGCCCGCCGCCGGCCACACGTCGAATGCCTCGTTGACCGTGACGCCGTTGATCTTCACCGCAAGCCGGTTGCCGCGGCAGATGCACTCGACCCGGGTCCATTGGCCCAAGGGGCTGGCCACGTCGTTGCGGCCGCGGGTGTCGAGTTTCTCCTCGAAGAACGGTTCGTGCTTGGACCACCAGAACTGATGGCCGGAATAGACGGTCTTGGCGCCGCCTGGCTTCCATCGCGTCTTGCGGTCGGCGGCCAGTTCGGTTTCGCAGGTGATCGTGGCCGGCAGGATCTTGCCCGACTCGTCTTTGCCCCGGATGACGATCAAGTCGCCCTCGCAGCCCTGGGCGAGTTGGCATTCGATCGAGGTCATCCACGCGCCGCCTGCCCCGCCATCGGGTCCGATCGCATGCACGAGCACGCCGGCGTTGCGCACGAAGCCCGAGCCGTCGGCGGCCTTTCCCCACTTGTACTCGACCACCAGGTGATAATCCTTGTACGCCTTTTCGGTG
>JANLFZ010000531.1:3961-4246 GCA_024653385.1 Thermoguttaceae bacterium
CCAGATATCCGCATCCTTCGCCGGACACGCGGAGGACCCCATCCTGGACCGTGAACACCCGCTTGGGATCCGCGCGGCCGCTTTCCTTAAGCCACGTGTACAGCCCCGACAGGTCCTTCCCGTTGAAAAGCCGGATCACCCGGTCGCCGGGCGAGATCGCCTCCGAGCCCAGGACCTCGCTAGCGGTGGCCAGGACGGGCAAGAAGCACCCAGGCACTACGACCCCCAGTACGACCCGTCGAATGGTGAACGACATGGCGAACCTCCCTTCGGAGCCGGACGGCG
>JANLFZ010000532.1 GCA_024653385.1 Thermoguttaceae bacterium
CGGAGCGCCACGCCATCCCGATTGCCGTCCCGGAGGGACGGTTGAAACGACGTCCCTCGCCACGCACCTTCAACCGTCCCTCCGGGACGGGTTTTGCGGCGCGGTGCGATCGGATTCCCAGGGATAAATCCCTGGGCTACTGTCGTCCGTCCATCCGGGACGGTTCGGAGACCACGCAAGGGCCGTGGGTGTGGAGTGCGTGCCTTGCGCGTACGCGATAGTCACCGAGTCGCGGCCCGAAAGGGCAGGCGCGGTTATTCGGCTCGCCCCGCGTTTGGCGTGGGTGTGCAACACCTGCACTACGCCTCGGCTGCCGCGTTTGGGCGTGCGTGCGGAACACCTGCACTACGCCTCGGTTGCCGCGTTTGGCGTGGGTGCGGGGCACGCACACTACGCCTCCTTCGCCCGCGCGAGTTTTCGCGTCCCGGAGGGACGCCCGACACTAGCCCAGCGATTCATCGCTGGGACCGGAGCGCCACGCCATCCCGATTGCCGTCCCGGAGGGACGGTTGAAACGACGTCCGTCGCCACGCACCTTCAACCGTCCCTCCGGGACGGGCCGCTCCGGGCCGCGTCCTCGGAACCCCAGGGATAAATCCCTGGGCTACTGTCGTCCGTCCCTCCGGGACGGTTCGGAGACCACGCGGACTCGGTTGACGCAGCCGGAAAAACCGGCCGGTGGTCGTCTGGCCGGTTGACGATCGCCGCGATGCCGCGTATCTTGCTCCCTGAGTTGTTTCGTGCGTGCCCAGCAGCCGACGGGGATAGTCCCATTTGCGCTCCTTCGCCGCGAGAACTGGGATAGTCCCCGCGAATGGTTGCCACGCACGCGGCATCCGTAGGGTGTCGGCCCAAGAAGCCCGAATGCCACTCATTCGGCGTCCCCGCGTTTCGCGTGGGTGGGTAGCACGCGCCGTGGGCCACGGAGTTGGAGTTCCAAGGCGATCGCGAGCATGAAAATCAAGCATCTGTTCGATCTGACCGGGCGATCGGCCTTGGTGACCGGCGGGAGCCGGGGACTGGGCCGCGCCATGGCCTCGGCCCTGGCCAGCGCGGGCGCCGAGGTGGTCCTTGCCAGCCGGCACGAAGACGAATTGCGCGCGGCCGCGGCCGCGCTGGCCGCCGAGGCAGGCGTGCGGGTCGAGTGGGTCGTGGCCGATCTGAACCGCCGCGACGACGTCACGCATCTGATCGACGAGTCGCTCGGCCGGTTGGGCAAGATCGACATCCTCGTCAACAACGCCGGCACGAACCTCCCCCAACCGATCGACGCGGTGCGCGACGACGACTGGGACCGCATCGTCCAGCTCAACCTGACCAGTTGCATGGCGCTGACGCGCGGGCTGGTGCCGGGCATGAAAGCGCGGCGTTGGGGCCGGGTCATTCATATCTCCTCGGTCATGGCGCTGGGATCGAAGGAAGGCCGCTCGGCCTATTCGGCCACCAAGTCGGCCTTGCTCGGGCTGGCCCGCGCCGCAGCCCTGGAACTGGGACCGTTCGGGATCACGGTCAACTGCATTGCCCCCGGGCCGTTCGCCACGGAACTGCCCCTGCAACTGCTCAGCCCCGAGGAGCAGGCGAAGTTTGCCGAGCGCACGGCCCTGGGCCGCTGGGGCCAGCCGGAGGAACTGGCCGGCCCCGTCTTGCTCTTGGCCAGCGACGCCGGCAGTTTCATTACCGGCTCGGTGCTGGTCGTCGATGGTGGGATTCTCTGCCGCGTCTTCTAGGGGCCCGCGATGGAACGACTTTCCACCGGCATCGCCGGTCTCGACGAACGCCTTGGCGGCGGCTTGGTGCCGGGAACTCTCACGGTGGTTCTCGGGTCGGCCGGCATCGGCAAGACCCAGTTGGGGCTCCAGTTCCTCCACGCCGGGCAGATGCAGGAAGGCCGCCGGGGCATTGTCTTCGACATGAGTGCCCGGGGCGACTCGCAGAACCACGCCGAGTACGCCCGGCGCATGTTCGGCTGGGAACTCGAGATCGTCGACCCGGAAGAGCACGTCTTGCCCGACGGCTTCTTCGAGCCCCACCGCCGGCACGGCGACTATCTGCACGTGTTCGAGCAGCGCGGTCGCCGGGTGACGCGCCGCGACCTCGATTTCGACGCCTGGCAAGAGTGGCAGGCCGAGGTGATGCGCCGGCTCAATCGCTCGATCGCGTTTTTCTACGGCAACTTCGTGCGCGGGGCGTGCCGCGCGGTGGTCGACGGCATCGAGCCGGTCGATCGGCCGAGCGAGTCGATCCAACTCGAACTGTTCGAATACGTCTATCATCAGATCCTGCGTAAGGACCCCGAGTGGGTCGCCCGCGATCTGTTCCGCGAGAACTACCGCCGCAACGCCGAGCGCGTGGCCGAGCACCTGTACGATCCCGGCCGCATCGGGTGCGTGCTCTTGCAGACCGCTCGGGAGACCTCGCTCGACGCCTTGATCGAACGCCCTTTGGACGAGGGCGACCTGCTGTCGAACGCCAACACGGTCATCCATCTAGGCAAGGTCCGCGAGGGAACGAAGTTTCGCCGGGCCATGTATATCGCCAAGCACCGGGGCAGCTACTGCGCCGACGAGATCATCCCGTATCGCATCGACGAGGACGGGCTGCACGTCGAAGGGTAACGCGGCCGCGCCGGGGGTTGACGGCTGAAGAACTACCGTGGTAGTATTACCGCGGTAGTCAAGTCCGGAGGCGCGGCCGGGCGCGCGAGACGGCGCGTTCGGCGAGCCTCGCGCGTAGCGAGGGGGCTTGCGCCGGTTTCCGGGCAGGCTCGGACCGAAGTCTTCTCGAGCGAAAGGAGGGACCGAGTGGTACGCACCAACCGCCGGCGCTTTTGCCGGCTGGCGATCGGGATGGGCGGGGCCGCGGCGTTTGGGGCCCTGGGCTGGGGCTGGACTGCGGCGGGCGATTCGGAACCGCTTACGCGGACATCGGCCGCGTTGGGCACGCGGGTTTCGGTGACGGTGGTGCATCCACGGCGCCGCGTGGCCGAACGGGCCCTCGACGCGGCCATGGCCGAGATCCGCCGCATCGACGAGTTGATGAGCCTCTACCGCCCAGACAGCCAACTGGCGCGTTTGAACCGCGATCGGGTCGTCCGGCGACCGCACCCCGACTTGGTCCAGGTGCTCCGGCACGCCGAGCAAACGTCGCGAGAGACTGGCGGCGCGTTCGACGTGACGGTCCAGCCGCTATGGGAGGTCTATGCCGAGGCGAGGCGGTCGGGCCACCTGCCCGAGGCGTCCGCGGTCGGCGAGGCCCGCCGTCGGGTCGATTGGCGCCAGGTGCGTGTCTTGCCCGAGCGAATCGAGCTTCTCGGGCGCGAGGCGCGCGTCACGCTCAACGGCATTGCCCAGGGGTACGCGGCCGATTGCGCCGTGGCCGCGCTGCGCCGGCATGGCATCGAGCACGCCTTGGTGGACACCGGCGAGGTGGCGTCGCTTGGGGCGAAGACGCGGACCGAGGCATGGACGGTCGGCATTCAGCATCCGCGTCGGGAGGACGGCTACGCCGGCCTGGCGGCGCTTGCGGGACGATGTCTTGCGACCTCGGGCGACTACGCCACGCGGTTCAGCGAGGACTACGCCCACCACCATGTGTTCGATCCGCGCACGGGCCGTTCGCCCGAGGCGTTCGCGAGCGTTACGGTGGCCGCGCCGACGGCCTGCCGGGCCGACGCCCTGTCGACGGCGCTACTGGTCCTTGCGCCGGCCGAGGGGCTGCGCCTGGTTCGCTCGACGCCCGAGGTCGATGCCTTGTGGATCTTCAAGGACGGCCGCACGCTGGCCACCGATGGGTTTCCGTGGGAGGGTTAGGCCATGAATCGAAGAAGCCAACGTCGTTTTCCGGGCAAGGCCTCCGTGCGTTCACTTTGGCATCCGGTCGTACTCGGCTTTTCGGCGATGATCCTCTTTGCCGCGGCGGGTTCGGCGGTCCGGGCCGATACCGTCGAGTTGCTTAGCGGCGCGACCGTCGAGGGCGAGGTAGTCGCGCGCGACGATGCGTCGGTCACGCTGCGCGTCACCGTGGGCGGGCGCACGTACACGCGCAAGTATCCGACCGAGCGAATCCATGCCCTGGTCGTCGGTGGGAAGCGCGAAGTGCTCAACGCCAAGGAGGGCGCCGGATCGCCCGCCGGAAGTCGCGCGAGTCGGCCGGGGGCCAAGCCGGGCGGTTTGCCGGGCCGCGTCACGCGGTCGCGCGCCGAGATCGAGGCCCTGTTCGTCGATCAGGGCC
>JANLFZ010000533.1 GCA_024653385.1 Thermoguttaceae bacterium
CGCCAACAATGCCGTGCTCGATCCCGCCAACGACATCACGGTGGCGTTCGGCGCGAACTTGTCGGGCTACCAGGCCATCGTCGGCGACTGGGACGGCCCCGAACCGACCGGTAGCACGTCGAGCACCGCGAGCCTGCGGGCGGCGCCGTCGTTGGCGCCCTCGGCGGTCGACTCGGCGCTGGACGACTGGGAGGTGGCCACGTCTCGGGCGGTTGCCGGCCTGACCGATGTCGACGCCGACGAACTGCTGGCCGCAGCGTGGTACGCTCAAGAGCCTGGCTCGGGAATTCGGGGCGTCGAGGCCTCGGCGCGCGGCACGCGACGCGAGGCCTCGGCGGTCGACCTGATTCTGGCAGAAGAGCAAGATTGGCGTTAGACCGGTAGGATGGGTGCTTGCACCCACGCGGCTTGATCGGCTTGCGGCACCTGCAACCGACGCTTTACCGCGACCTGGTTCTGGTGGAAGAGCAACTTGATGTTAGGGCCGCTTCCGGCGTGCCGTAACGGTCGCGGTGGCGCCCCCTTGTATCGCCAGGGCACGGCATGGAGAATACTGGCGCTGGCGCACGTGCGCCGGAGGGACGTGCGATGGATGCCGCGATCGAACTACAGGTCGAAAACCCGCCAGAGACCCGCAAGGCGAAGCGCCCATCGCCTTCGGAGCAGGAACCGAAGCGATTGCCGCCTTACGCCGTCGTGGTCTTCAACGACGACGAACACACCTTCGCCTACGTGGTCGAGACCTTCATGAAGGTGTTCGGCTACACGGCCCAGAAGAGCTGGCTGTTGGCGTTGGCCATCCACCACGCGGGCAAGGGAATCGTCTGGTCCGGCCCGAAGGAAGTGGCCGAGCTGAAGCGCGATCAGATCCGCTCGGCGGGGCCCGACTTCTATGCGACCAGGCGGGTCGATTTTCCCCTGGGCGTCACGATCGAGCCGCTGCCGGGGTGACGGGTCCGTGGTCGGGCGGGGGAAAGTCGCTCACAGCGCGTCGCGCCCCACGTTCGCCAGCAGTCTCTTGACCGCCCAGATGAAGAACCCCGAGCACAAGAGGTTCACGGCCAGCGACAACACGGCCACGGTAAGGGCCGGCCCGCCGATGCCATAGGACAACGACACGACCAAGACACCGGCGCCGACCTCGCCCCGGGGAAACATGCAGACCGCCACGGCGAGCCGCTCGCGCCAGGCAGCCTCCCGGCGGTAGCAGACCGCGGGGAACATCTTGCCCAGGTTCGACAAAACGGTGATGGCCAGCACGTGAAGACCGATGGTGCCCCATCCGGGGAACGTGTATTTCTCGGCCAGGGCCTCGGGCGACGCGCCTTCATAGGCCAGTCGCGGCACGTCGGGACCCGCCGCGCCCGCCGGTTGCCAGATCGGGGGCATCGACAGCCCCACCAGCACCATGAACGCCGCCGACACGATCGTCGCCACGCGTTGTTCCACCGGATCCTCGGGGCCTTGTTCGTGGCCTTCCAGGTGGTCGTGCGCGTGCGGATCCTGGCCTTTGGGCCGGGCGAGCAGACACCCCGCCACGAACGCGGGAAGCAGCACTTCAAGGTGGATCGGCACGCTCGAGTCGATCACCTTGCTGCCGAGATGTACCGCCTCGCAGACCAGCGTGATCGCGCCCGCGTAGCCCATGACGAACGGCCAGGTGACCGGCAGTCGCACGAGGTGCAAGTACTTCCAGGCCAGCCACAAGAGGAGGACCATCACGGCGACCACGGCCAGCAGTTGCCACCGGAAGCCGACCATCAAGAAGGACAGGGGGATCATCAACAGAATCGTGTCGAGATCGTCGAAAATGGCCAGGACCCTCGCCTTTTGAAAGACCCACGTGGCGGCCAGCCCCGCGGCCGCCAGCATCGAGAACAGCACGCCGGCCGAGGTCGGCGAGGCGAACCGGCTCTCCAGCAGGGTCTCTTTCCAGAGGTCGGGGTGGCCCCACAGTTCGGGCGGTGCCATGACGAACACGAAGTACGCCGCACAGAAGATCCAGGGAAACGTTGCCGCGGTCGCGGCGACAACGTAGTCCCATGCGTACTGGCCCGGCCGGCTCTTGTCGATCTCGAACTCGTAGCCGACATGGATCATGATGAACGCCAGGGCGAACATGGTCGCGACCTTGATCGCCAAAGCGCCCGCATCGCCCAGAAACTGGGAAACGATCAGCCCGGCGACGAGCAGCAGCGAATACAAGAGAACCTTGCGCATGGAAACGTCTCCCACGGTGTGCGGCAAACCCTCGCTCCAGTGCGGTCCGCGTGGCGCGAAACCGCCGAGAGACGCCGGCAAGGACCGGGCTTCCAGGACGTGATGGGGCGGCTTGCCCATGCCGCCCCCCCCGCGACGGCGGCGGCGTGAACGTCTTGTCGTATCGTACGCGATCCGGCGGGCCGGGCAAGTCGTTTTGGGCCGCGGTACCCGACGATCGGTAACGGTTCACGGGGACTGGTACCCTTCGGTCATTCAGGAGCGGCTTGCCGAGGCCCCTTGGTCCACTGGTCGAGCCACCCGAGCACCGTCTCGTGCCACAAGATCGAGTTGTGCGGCGCGAGCACCCAGTGGTTTTCGTCGGGGAAGTACAGCAGCTTGCTGGGGATGCCCCGGCGCTGGAGCGCGTTGAACGTGGCCAGGCCCTGGGCGTCGACCACCCGGTAGTCGCGGGCCCCGTGAATCACCAGCATCGGCGTCTTCCAGCGGCCCACGTGGAGGACCGGGTTGTGCTTCTCGAAGCCCTCGGGGTGGGTCCACGGCGTGCCCTCGTGGTCCCACTCGGGAAACCACAGTTCGTCGGTGTCGAAGTAGGCCATGCGCTCGTCGAGGTTGCCGTCGTGGTTGACCAGGCAGCGGAAGCGGTCGGGCCAGTTGCCCGCGATCCAGTTGATCATGTACCCGCCGTACGACGCGCCGAGGGCCGCGACCCGGTCGCCGTCCATCCAAGGATATCTGGCCAGCGCGGCGTCGAGCCCCTTCCGGAGGTCCTCCAGCGGCTTGCCGCCCCAGTCGCCGCGGATCGAGTCGGTAAACGCCTGCCCATAGCCCACCGAGCCGTGGAAATCGACCATCACCGCCGCGTAGCCTGCCCCCGCGTACGCCTGCGGGTTCCAGCGGTAATGGAACGTGTTGCCGAACGACCCCTGCGGCCCCCCGTGGATCAGAAACGCCACGGGATATTTGCGCGCGGGGTCGAAGTCGGCGGGCTTGACCACGTAGGCGTAGACCGTCTCGCCACGGTGCCCGGCAAACGTGAACTGCTCGCAATCGCCCATGCGGGCCGCGGCCACGCGCTGGGCATTGATGCGCGTCAGCGCTCGTGGGCCGGCGCCGTCGGCCCGGACCCAGTGGAGTTCGGCCGGCGACTTGAGATGGCTCAGGCTGTAGACGACGCCCTCGCCCGACGCCGCCGGCGAGCGCACGTCGCCCTCGCGGACCACCACGCGGGGCGTGCCGCTGGCCGCGTCGATCGCAAAGAGCGACCGCTGGCCCAGGTTCGCCGCGGTCGCCCAGAGCGTCCCGCCGTCGGGCGACCAGGCGATCTCCTCGGGAGAACGGTCCCAGGCCTCGGTCAACACCCGCTCCTGGCCGCCGGGCCACGCGCGGAGCACGATCCGAAACCGGTCCGATTCGTAGCCCGGCCGCCGCATGGCGAGGTACGCCAGGGTCTTGCCGTCGGGCGAGAAGCGCGGGTGGGTGTCCCAGGCCTCGTTCGCCTCGGTCAGGCACTCCGGGGCTCGCGAACCGTCGATCGGCACGCGGTAGAGGTCGAAATCGGTCGACCAGGGCTCGCGCCGGCCCACGTCGCGCGCCGTGAAGACCAGCTCCGAGCCGTCGGGAGTGAACGTGAACTCGTCGGTCCCGCCGAACGGCTTCGAGGGACAGTCGGCGTCCATCCGCGGCATCACGTCGACCAGCCGGCCCCTGCCCGACGCCGGTAGGACGAACAAGTGGCTGCGTCGGCCGTCCTTCCACGTGTCCCAATGGCGCACAAAGATCCGGTCGTAGACGCGCCCGGTCGCCTTGCGCTGGGCGGTCTCGTCGAGCCGCTTCTTCGTCTCCTCGGGACTCGCCCCGGGAAAGACCTCCATCGTCAGGGCCATGTGCCTTCCGTCCGGCGAGAGCACGAGGTTCGCCGCGTCGAGCGTCAGGTCCGTCACTTGCTCGGCCTCGCCGCCGTCGATGGCGATCCGCCATACCTGGGACGAGCCGGACCGGGT
>JANLFZ010000534.1 GCA_024653385.1 Thermoguttaceae bacterium
GGACAACGGACCGCATCGTCCTGGTTGACATGCGTTGGTGGTTCACCCCCATGTGCATGGGGACAACAATTCCTTGGGATTTTCGTCTAGAGTCCTTGACGGTTCACCCCCATGTGCATGGGGACAACCTGACGATTCCTGGTCTCTTTCAGCACCAAGTCCGGTTCACCCCCATGTGCATGGGGACAACTCGGCCAGCCGGCAGCGCAACGCCTTTCGTCGCGGTTCACCCCCATGTGCATGGGGACAACGGCGTCCCGTGCCCACGCGGGGCGCGACAGTGCGGTTCACCCCCATGTGCATGGGGACAACGTCAGCCTGACTCCTCGAGGGAGGAAGATCGTCGGTTCACCCCCATGTGCATGGGGACAACGGCGTCGGAAAAACGGGCCCATCGTGGTACAGCGGTTCACCCCCATGTGCATGGGGACAACTCGGCCAGTGCCCCTTGCCATCCTGTCGCTTGCGGTTCACCCCCATGTGCATGGGGACAACGGCCCGGTGGCCAGCGCTCCGGTCCCGTGGACGGTTCACCCCCATGTGCATGGGGACAAGGTCCTCGGGTCTACACCTACTCCCCCTGACCTCGGTTCACCCCCATGTGCATGGGGACAACTCATTCAGGGCATGGCAGCGGCCGCGAGCTACCGGTTCACCCCCATGTGCATGGGGACAACCTCAGTATCTTGTTCATCGTTGCTTGGTAGCTACAAGATATAGGCCCTCGAAGTCAACGAGTTCCCGGGACGCTTCGCCGGAGCTGCGGAACTGGAAGCCCTGTTCCGTGGGCGCGGTCCAGATTTGCAGGCACGCGCCGGTGCGTCGACCAGCGACGGCTTTTTTCCAGAGTTCATCACGGACCCGGGCGGTTATGTGGCCAAGGAATATCCCGGCCTTGGGTTCGATCATCCAGCGACTCAGGTCCCCCCGCAGGCTGGGCGGGACCCGCTCCAGGATCATCACGACCATAGAGCACCTCACGAATATCGGGGAGCAAACGTTGAAGGAATCTGGTTGTGCGAAACAGGTCGCGGCAGGCCAGGCGTGCGCGGCTTTCGACGTTTTGGTCGCTTTGGGCGACGCATTGAAAGGCCAGCGGTACGATTTCGGAGACTTTGTAGAGGTCGGCGATATCGTAGACGAACGAGAGCATCTTGCCGGTGTGGATGAAGCCGATCGCGGGGGAATAGCCGGCACTGACGATGCCCGCCTGCACAATTCCGTTGAGGCAGGCGCTGGCGGCCGACAGGGCGCGGTTGAGCGGGTCGCCGCGCGCCCAATCGAGCGGATCGTAACTCCTTCCTTTCCAGGACAGCCCGAATCGCGAGGCGTAGTTTTGATACGCGTTGCGGACGCGATGGCCCTCCTTGCCGCGGACGGCCTCGATGGGTGTGTTGGGGTCGATGGGTTCGCTGAGAAGTGCGTACCGCCGCGACCATGGCAATAGAACCGCACCCCCTCTTCGCCGCACCAGACGACGGTGCAGTTGCAATCGGCCAGGTTGCAGATGGCTTGGTGGGTGATGGTAGTGCCGGGGCCGAGCATCAGCAGGGCCAAATCGGCCGCGGGAATCGGCACGCGCTGTTGGTCGGTGACGTAGGCGATCGACTTGGCATCCTGCTCGATGTGCCCCTTTTCGAGGTAGAGGTAGCTGAGGCGGTCATCGAAGCGCACGAGTTGCAGGAGGTTGTCCATCAGGAGGCCCTCGCGACGCTCAACAGGCCGAACCCGAATGCCTTGGCCGGGCCGACGCCTTCGACCAGCGTCTGGCGGAAGCGCACCGGGTCGGTGACGGTAAGGAACCCGTCGTACCGGGCGGACCGGAGGCGGTAGCCCTTCTTATCGCGGGTCCAGTTGACGTAAACGTAGCCGGGCACGACGAGCGTGGACTCGGCGTCGACGGAAAAGCTTGCCGAGGCAGCGGCGCGGCGGGCGAGCCAGTCGAAGAGCTGGTCGGCGGGCACGGGCACGCGCTTTCCGACCCATCGGGCAGCCACGGGGATTCCATCCTTTTCGCGCGAGTCCGCGCGCAATCGTCTTGTCGGATTCGCCAGCAGGCGGAACCGAAGCCGCTCTGCTGGGGCGAAGCGGGGATCGAAGGGCCCGCAATCCGGCGGGGCTGCCAGGAGGTGGCCGGCGTTGTGGAAGGCGTAGTCCCAGTCAGGCTCCAGGGCCGACTGCACCACGATGACGACGCGGCCGCCGGGCAGCGGGTCGATCCGGAAAAGAAACCCGGAGTCGGCGCTGCGCCGGGCATGGACATGCCGG
This sequence comes from Thermoguttaceae bacterium, assembly GCA_024653385.1. GTDB lineage: Bacteria > Planctomycetota > Planctomycetia > Pirellulales > Thermoguttaceae > JANLFZ01. Next base: position 2,269 of record JANLFZ010000534.1, read on the forward strand.
AGGGTCTCGCACCCCACCTCCAAGCGCTTCCGATCAGCCAGGTACCGATGCTCGGGGAAATCATCTGGGCGGTAAGGGGCGAGGAATTGAGGATCGGCGGCCTTGCGAGCGGCCGACGGGAACGCCATACACAAACGCTGATGCACGTGGTAGAGGTTGCGCAGCCAGAGGCGTCCGGGGCGTGGGCGGTCGGGGTTGGCGCCCACGTCGATCAGCAGCGTGGAAATGTACATGGTTATTGGATCTCCTCGGGGGCGAGCCGACGGCGGCGGGTTTCCAGCGAGCGGAAGCGGATAATCTCGTCGCGCTTGCGCAGGATGCGGTCGCGCCAGCGCGGGTCTTCGGGATTGATACGGTCCAGGCCCATGCCCAGCCCATACTCGAGCATCGTCACCGCGTCGTGACAGAGGCGGCAGAGCGAGCGGAGATCGTCGGGCGTTTCGTCGCCCCCGGCGCGGCGGTAGGTGACGTGCTGTACGGTGGTCGCCGGAAGCTTGCAGAAGACGCACAAGCCGCAGTCCGCCTGGAGGCGCTCCTGGCGACGGCGCTGGTACTCGGTATTCGCGTAGTCGGCTCTCGGCCGGGGCGGGCTTGGCGTGGCGTTCTGCGCGGGTTGCTCGGCAAGGCGCAGTTGGCCGCCGGGGCCCACGCGCAAGGATCGCCGGATGACCAACCGGGGGCCGTGCGCCGGCGGCTCGAAGCTCACGGGCACGTCGTACCAGACGAGGGCATCGTCGGGTGCCTCGCGCTCTTCGGGTGTCGGACGCCACTCGATCAGGCAGTCGACGGTTTGCGGCGGCCCGTCCTGCTTCAGGCGCCGGCGCCAAGGCATGGAAATCAGCGCGGCCCGGAGGTCCGGAAAGCGCGCAGGCGGGTGCTCCAGCAGCGGGCGCGACGGGGGGCAGCACTTGCGCCCAAGAAACGGGGCCCAGCGGGGGGCTTGCAGCGCGCTGTGGAGTTCGGCGACGAGGGCAGGCTCGCCCTCCAGCGCGACCAGGAAGCTGGCATCGCACAGGTACTCGCGGCGGGTCAGGATGGGCCCGGGCTTGGTCTTGCCCCGCCGTTCGGCAATGGGCAACTGCATTCCGGCACCTACGGTGTGATAGTCCCACCACCGCACGCCTGGGACGTCCAAGCGAACGCCCATGCGCAGGGCGTTGAGCCTTGGGAGCCAGTGGCCGGGGGCTTGGCTTCGGGAGACACCCAAGGCCGCGCAGAGCATACCAAGCACACCGGACTTGGTAGGGGCCTCGGCCGTGCGGCGGATCAGGAACTTCGATTGGTGGTCGCCCCAAGCCTGCAAAGGCCCTTCCAAGCGAAGAAAAAGCGTATTGGGGCTCACAAGTCGGACTCCTTGTTGATGAGGACCTTCTGCACGTCCTCCCAGTCGTGCCCGATGGCCAAGATGAGGGCGTGGATCAGTTCCTCCAGCGACTTGTAGTTCTGCTCCGCGAGGGCGATTTCCTTTCCATCCGCGACAACCTTCAACGTTTGGCGCAGGTTCGGCGAAAACCAGAAGCGCTCGCGGGGCGGGCCGTAGCCGGTGTCGAGGTCGTGCACGTACTGGGCCAGTTGGGCAATGCTCTGGGACACGAGGTCCCGCTCGCCCTGGACAGCGGGCTTGGCAAACGCATTCGCGTAACTGAGCGGCGTGTCGCGGAGGTCGATCAAGATGCCGTCGGGGGGATTGTGGGCGGCGAAGCTGTTTTGCTTGCCCGTGGGATTGACCAGGGCGGCGGCGCGGAGAAAAGCGCCGACGGTGTGGGCGGCCAGACGTTCATGGTGGTCGCCAAAGGCTTCCAGGTTCTTGACAAGAGTTTCCCAATGGATGGAGAAGTACTTGTAGAAACAGGCCGAGGCGAACATGGCCTCGTCGACGTAGCCGGCCCCGGCGTCGGCGCCGGGGATATCGTCGGCGGCCACATAGTAGTCCACTTC
>JANLFZ010000535.1:0-246 GCA_024653385.1 Thermoguttaceae bacterium
GCTTGGCCCGACGGGCCAAGCCCTTCTCGGCCGTTCAGGGCGTGCCACGCGACCGTACCGCGCCAGGTCGCGCACGGTGCCCAAGTGGTCGGTCAACGGCCACAGCATGTCGCTTGTGCCGTCGGCTTGGAGTTGCTCATCGGCCAGAATCTGGTCCACGGCCGGGCCCCACAAGTACCGGTGCATGACGTTGCCTTGGGCGTCCAATTCCAGGAGCATCTGGCCGGGGCTGGCCGCCGGGTCGGG
>JANLFZ010000535.1:256-4201 GCA_024653385.1 Thermoguttaceae bacterium
TCGTACACGAAGAAGCTGGCCTGCGCCTCGGCCGGCCCATCGCCATCGGCATCAAACACCCGGCCGATCCAGCGGTCCTGGCTGTCGTACACGTAGCGGACCGACTGCACCACCGGCCCACCCTCCCTTGCCCGGTCGATCACCTCCACCAACCGATTGCGATGATCCCAGACGTATTCCGTCACTGCCCCCGTCGCAATCTCCGTGCGCTTCGTGCGATTGCCCTCCGGGTCATACTCGTAGTTGTACGTGCCGTCCGACAGCAGCCGGTTGTACTCGCCTGTGACGTAGCCGGGATTGGTGCGGTTTCCGTTGGCGTCGTAACTATAAAACTCGTCGGCTCGGCCGCCTTCCCTTCGGCCCTCTCCCAGCGGGAGAGGGGAATAATCGACGCCGATCAATTGCCCGCGTGGATCATAGCTATACCTAGCCGTGCCGTCGGGCGATGTCTCCTCGACCAGCCGGCCCGTGAAGGCCGTATCGAAGCCCCACACATAGTCCGGCAGCGGGTTGACTTGGACTTCACCCGAGGTTGCCTGGCCGAAAAGCCCTGGCAAACCAAGACCGCCGCCGAAACCAAACGGTGAACCAGGCTCGCCGCCGCTTGAGACCACCTGCACGGTCTGGGCGCCACCCTCATAGGTCCAGGCATACTCGGCCAAGGGCTCGGCAGGATTCTGGTAATGCACCAGGCCTGTAACGCGTCCGTAGTGGTCGTAGGTGTACTCGCTCACGGCCACCAGGGCGCTCGTATCGAGCGAGGCATACCGGGTGACCTTCACGAGCAGCCCCCTCTGGTCGTATTCCAGAGTGACGTGCTTGTCCGCCACTGTGCTTGCGCCCTGGCCCGTCTGCCGGAGGTCGATCAGCCGCCCCTCGGCATCGTACTCGAACAGGGTCACAAAGTCGGCGGTCCCGTCCACGCTCGCCGAAAGCGCTACCGGCAACTCGTCGGTCCGGGTGCCGTAATCGAGCAACAACACGGTCACCGGGCCGCCTGGGCTCCGCACCGTCTGGCTGCTTATCCGGCCGGAGGGGTCGTAGGCATAGGCGTAGGACGAGAAGTCGTCCACCACGGACAGCAGGTTCCCGGACTGGTCGTAGGTCCAGGTGATGGTATTGCGGCGGTTGTGGTCCGCCTCGGCATCGGCCAGCGTGTCGTACCAGATCTCCTCCCGCAGCCGGTCGTGTTCGTCGTAGCGGAACACGCGGACACGGCCGTTGCGGTCCACCTTGCGAACAAGCCTCGCCCCGTCGTCGTACTCATAAACGCGGCTGTACTCCGCGCCGCCGATCGTGACCTCTTCCCGGACCAGTTGGCCATGCTCGCCGTAGCTGAACGCGGTCCGATTGCCGAGCGGATCGGTCACCGCCGCCAGATTCCCGGCCCGGTCGTAGTCGAACGTCGTGGTGTCGCCGTTCGGGTCCGTGACGCTGGTGAGATTTCCCCTCCAGTCGTACGTGTACGACGTTCGATTGCCCAAGGCGTCCGTCACGCTCAGGAGGTTGCCGGCGGGGTCCACCTCGAAGACCACCGCAGCAAGCGTGTTCGTGGTCGTTGGCCGCCCCGGATTTTGCCAATTGACCCAGGCCGGCGGGAAGTCCGGTCCCTTCCGCGGATGAGTCTCCTCCTGAAGCGGCACGCCTTCGGCGTTCCTGTCGCGCTGCCCGCGCGCGAACAGGTGCCCCACACCTGGGAGTGCCGATGACGATTCATCCGCGAGAGTCCCGCTCTGTGGTTGCGCAGTCATCTCCCCAAGAGCCAAGAACCCGCCGGCGGTCTGACCCTGCGCAGACTGTTGCCCTTCGTCGCTATAGGCGAAGGAGAACATCCCGCCGCTGGAGCCGGACGAAGAGCCGTCGCTGAAGGCGTCGCCGATGTAGGCGAAGTATTCTTCCGGGCTGCTCCCGCCGCCCGAATAGCCCCCGGAACCGCCCGCGTAGTACGCCCCCGCGTAGAAACCGGGGTAGGTGACCGTCGTGTCGTAGGAGGGGTTCCAGCTTGTGCTCCAACTGGTGCTGGAGGACGTGCCGCTTGCTGAACCCGAGCCGCTACCACTCCCGCTGCCGGAGCCGCTGCCCCAAGTGATAGACCAGAACGACCAGCCGGTGGCGGTACCGTTCTCGATCCCGGTGACGTGGTTGGTGGCCGACTCGGTCACGGTGGGCTCGCCCTCAGGAAGCCAAGTCTTCGTCCACTGGTACTGGTAATTGTAGTCGTCGTAGGTCGCGTTCTGCCAGGTCCCGCCGCTGCCCCACGTCTCCTGGCCCAGCCACCAGTGGTCTTCCCGCTCGCGATGGTAGAATGCATCGGCCGAACCCGTGGCCGAGAACAAAGGGGCGCCGGCCCTGCTCGAGGCTCTCGGCCATCGGGGTGGGAGACGGAACGTGCGTGATCTCCAACTATCCTGATTCGTCAAGCACACGCACGAGGCGAAGCCAGTCCCGCCGATTCTGTTGAGTTCCTGTCGGCGGAGCCTCTGTACAATAGGTCAAAACGATGCGGCTCTCGTCGTTGGTCCACTCTTCCTCTGGGGTTGCGCCCTCTAAAGTATCTATCACTCCGCCTTCCACGAAAAGGAGGAAATGGCATACCCACGAACGCCCAGGCCCGTAATAATCAGGAATTTCGCCGCGAACATCGTCGATCACCACGCGGCCGGCCTTAATTCTCGGCATTTCCGGCGGCACATGAAACTTCGTGAAGAAGCCAACACCCGTGTAGGTGCGCTCGAGAACGTGGGAGGAGCCTAACTGGCGTTTAAGCAGGTTTAGAACGGTATGGTCCCCGGCGAGCATCATGTCCATCACCCTGCGCTCGAGGGGTGTCAACAACTTGAAGCTCTGCATGGACTTTTCGCTCCGCTCCTACTTCGGGATCCAGGCAGTGGAGATACGCACGACCCCGTCGATTATACGCCCGTTCACAAGTACCCTTTGCCCATCAATGATGACCTCGACGTACTCGAAGACGCCGTTAGCTTTGACCTTCGCCATTTGTTGCGGAATCGCCCGAACTACCGCATCTTGCAGAGCTTTGTACGCGGCCTGTTCGGAGCCGTACTTGGAGGCGACTTGCCCCAACAGGTGCTTGCTCTGGCCGAACACGTGGCGAATCTTGTTCACGTTGGCCAAGTCCTCGGCCGATGCGACCAGTTTACTCGAAGCCCCCAATGCCCGCACGGCGCCGTAGGCGCGACCTGCGCCGCCCAAAGCGCCGCCTACGGCCCCCGCCTTAGCTCCCCCGATCGCCGCGTCTTTGGCGTCCGTGGCTACCGCAGCGCGCATCAGGCCGCTCACGCCGCCCCAAATGGCGCCCCCAGTCGCGCCGGCCCCGGCACCTGCCAATGCTCCCGGACCTGCGCCAGCGCCGCCCGTGGGGATTCCGCCCACCGCTGCGCCGACTACCGCACCCGTACCTGCTCCGGTCCCTGCGCCCGCAATGGCCCCTGATGCCGTCCCGGCAGCCGCTCGGACCGCGGCCCGACCGTACGCACCGAGCGAATCCCAAAATCCTCCTGCGTCCTCGCTCCACGGCCAGACCCACTCTTCACCAAATAGCCAAAGCCCTCCACCTTCCTCGTTGCCCCCATCGCCTGCGGCCATCACGACCGCTTCGCCTGAATCGTCAGGCCCCAGCCGGCCCGGCGATGCGTCTCCGCCCAGGGCCTCCTCGGTTCCGAGTCGGCCAGAAGTGGGCGAGGGAAGACCCTGGGGACTCGCAACCGGCCTGTGCCAAGCATCCGGTCGAGCGAGTTGCACTCGTCTGCTCAAGTTCCCGTCCGCGCCAAGCAGGATCCCCTGCTGGCCGCCGGCTGCGCCCGCCCCAAGCAGCAGTTCCTCATCGCTACAGGCGAAGGGGAACATGCCGCCGCTGGAGGAGTCGCTTGCGTCGCTGAAGGCGTCGCCGATGTAAGCGAAGTATTCTTCCGGGCTGCCCCCGCC
>JANLFZ010000536.1 GCA_024653385.1 Thermoguttaceae bacterium
CGGTCACCGTCGGGTGCTCGTAGACGAACGGCCCCTGCTTCTCCGCATGGCAGCGGTAGCAGAGCAGGTTCAGCGACTCGGCCTTGAGGTTCCCCTCGCGCTGGCCATGCCCGTCGTGGCAGTCGGAACAGACCATCTTGCCCTCACGGATCGGATGGTGCGACGGCAGCGAGGTCAGCCCGAAGATCTTCGGGTGGCACTTGTAGCACGACTCGGGCTCTTGGACCGACATCTGCATGCGCTTGGGCCGCCGGATGTCCCAGTGGCTGATCTCGACGACCCGCGGCACCTGGGTGCGCGGGTGCGGGTTGTGGCAATCGGTGCAGGCGACATCGTGCCGGGCATGGGTCGACGAGTGCCACGCCATCGCGGGAGCCGAGTTCCCGTGGCATTCGAGGCAAAGATCCTTGCGCGTTTCCTCGCGGATCTGCCCATGCGCGTCGTGGCAGGTGGTGCAATTGAAGCCGTTGGGCCCGCAAATCTGGTGCGGGCCGGCAACCTCCTGGAACTCGCGGTAGTCCTCGTGGCACCGGTAGCAAATCCCCGGCGCGATGGCGCCCAAGTGGTTCGACGTGCCGCGGAGCGACGGGAGGGTTCCCCCTTTCGTCGAGTCCTTGGCGTACGGTTTGCCCGCCTCGGCATACGAGGTCAGCATGGCGTGGTGCGTCGAGGCGCGTTGGGCCGTCTGGCCCGGCTCGGTCGTGGCCGGCGTTCCGGGCGGCACGTTGTAGTGGGCCCGGTGGCAGTCGGTGCAAGACACACGGCACTGGGCATGTTTCGAGGTGCGCCACCGCGCTCCGGCCGAGCACGCGTTCTCCTCATGGCACCGCAGACAGGCCTCGGCCTTGGCCAGAGGGTCGGCCGACTTGAAGCTGAAGATCGTGCCCGGTTCCTTGCCGCGGGTCTCGAGATGCTTGCTGGCCGGCCCGTGGCACGATTCGCACCCATCGCCCCGGTGGACGTTTTCGGCATACGACTTGGTATAGGCATCGTGGCACTGGAGGCACAACTCGTCTTCGTTGACGAACTCGGCGCCCTGGATCGTGGGAATCGTGCCCTTGACCGGCTGGTACGAGACCTGGTGGAAGAAATTGTTGCCGCGCGGCCAACCGGGTTCGATCGCCGGATCCGTGCGCCGCGCCGGCGCGTGCGAGGACTGGCAGGCCGAAACCGCCGCCAAGACCAAACCCGCCATCGCCAACCCGAGGATGCAGATCGGGCGCGGGACTCGCCTGAGCGTCGTGATGCACACGGCTTCACCTCCTTGCGCGTTGCGAGCAAAACGGCGCCATCGGCCAATCCGTGGTCCGTAGCGCGGCGCCGACGTGGCGGGCTGTGGATCGTAGCGATGTTTCCGAACAGTCCGCGCGTTCGTTGAAATACTTCGCCCTGGCGGGAGCGGTTTGTTGACAGATTCTCGGCGATTTGCATCACATTTCCGTGGAAATATTCGGCGCGCTTCACCAACGTGGGGGTTGTCTCGCCTCGGCCGATCGTCCCAAAGTTCTTGGCCGTCGTGGCGAGCCGGAAAAGTCGCATCCTCTTGGAAAATAATAGGTTGCCATTCTTCTTGCGCTATGCTTGAATGCCCGAGCGAACCAACCCGACGCAGGCATGCGTAGTAGTCCTAGTGCAATTGGAGGTTTTTTTGAGAGGGGTAGGCGCGGTCAGCCGTCTTGAACCGACACCCGCCGTTGTGAAAAATACCGGCATTGGGTAGATTGACGTGCTGCGACCGTCATGCCGGGAAGAGGCGGGCACTGGGGTCGGTGGAGAATCCGTGCCGACTCTCGCGGATGTTCCGAGTAGCACCCCTCCTGTTGTCACCCCACCGTTGACGTCACGAATATTCGCGAGGCCCTCTCGAAATGCCCGATGCTTCGTCCGACGCTCCGCCCACTGGCCCCGTGGGACTCGGCGTGGCCAAGACCGTGTTCCGCTGGCTCGCGTCGCTGCGCCTGGCGGTCTTACTGATCGTCGTGCTGGCCGTGGTGCTCGCGGTGGCGACGTTTCTCGAATCGGCTCGGGGTCGCGAGTACGCCCAGTGGTATGTGTACCGAAGTCCCTGGTTCATTGGGCTCTTGTGGCTCTTGGGCGTGAACATCCTGGCCTGCACCCTGAACCGTTACCCGTGGGGCAAGGGCCGCATCAGCTTCCTCATCACCCATGCCGGCCTGCTGGTGCTGCTGGTAGGGGCGGTGCAGACGTTCACCGGAGGACTCGAGGGGACCGTGGCCTTGCGCGAGGGCGACTCGGCCAATGCCATCGTCCTGCCAGAGCGAAGTCAGTTCCGCGTCATTCGCCAGATGCCGCAAGGAATGCCCGGCGGCATGGGGGCCATGGGCAACCCTGCCTCGGCGGGTCTTCACGGCCAGGGGACCGCCGTGTTCGGATTCAGCCCGGGCCCGGTCGATTGGCCTGACGGCAAGACACTCGATTTGGGGTATTTGGGCGGGATTGGTTTGCGCGTGCTGAAATACTACCGCCATGCCCAAGTCGAGGAACACTGGCTGCCGGATGAACAGGGGGTCGCCGGGCCGGCCCTGCGGTTTTCCGTGGGTGGGGCGCAAGGCGGCGCTCCCTTGGGAGGATGGCTGTCGGCCGAGTTGGGGCCGGTCTTCTTCGGACCGGCCAGATTCGAACTCCAGCGTGCCCCGGCCGATAGCATGGCCGAGGACTTCCTTCGGCCGCCCCCCCCAGAGACCGACAAGGATGGCGTCCTCTCGATGCATTATCAGGGTCGAATGACGCGCATCCCCGTGGGACCGAACGTGGGCAAGAAAACCACGCTGGGTGATGATGGCGTTGCGGTCGAGATTGCCGAGTGCATCCCGAACGCCAAGCTGGTGGGTACCGCCAAGTGGGCTTCCGGCGGGACCGAGCCCGACAATCCGCTCTTGGAACTGCGCGTTCACCTTCCCGGCAAGGAGAAGCCGATGCGCCAGATCGCATTTGCGCGTCGGCCCTTCTTGAACCTCGATGGCGCGCACGGACTGAATTGTCCGGTGAAGTTCTGGTACCACCATCCGGCAACGAAGGCCGAGACCGGGGCCGAGTTCCTCTACACCTCCGATGGAAAGCTCTACTGCCGCGTCGGCGCCCAGGGGAAATACCAGCCGCGCGGCGAAGTCAAATCGGGCGACGAGATCGCCACCTCGGCCCACTTCCGGCTCGTCGTCGAGCAACTGCTCCCCCACGCGAAGCGCGAGATCGTCTTCTCGCCGGTCGAGGCTTCCGGCGACGACGAGCAGCAAGGGGCCGCCGCGCTGGTCGAACTCGACGTCGAGGGCGCGACGCGCCAAGTGTGGATGAAGCAGAACGACGCGGAATACGGGGTCCAGTGGCTCGATACCCCCCAGGGCGCGGTTCTCCTGGCGTTCGGCCACGAGCAGGTGCCGTTGGACTTCACGCTGAAGCTGCTCGATTTCGAGCGCGGACTGAACCCCGGCGGCATGGGCCGCGCCTCGTACGCCAGCCGCGTTCGCCTGATCGACCGCGCTGCGGGCGTCAACGACGAGTTCAAGATCTCGATGAACCAGCCGCTGGCCCATGGCAAGTATGTCTTCTACCAGTCGAGCTACCAGGAACAACCCGGCGGCGTCGAGGTCTCGATCCTCAGCGTGGGCTACGACCCCGGGCGCGTGGCGAAGTACGTGGGCAGCGCCCTGACCTGTCTCGGCATCCTGTTGATCCTCTGCAAGCGGCTTCCCATGAGAGCCATGCGGGCAGCGAATCGAGTCCCGAGGACCCCACCCGATGCGTAGCCTTCCGGCACTACTGGTTGCATTCCTGGCGGCCGCTTGGCCCGCATTGGCCGACGAGCCGTCCTCGTTCGATTGGTCGATCTGGCGGCGTCTGCCCGTCCAAGACGGAGGCCGTCAGAAACCGCTGGACACGATGGCCTGGGAGACGCTCCGGATGTTGTGCAACCGGGCGTCGATGACCGATCCCGAGACGGGCCAGCGCCTGGACGCGACCGCGCTGTACGTCACGATGCTCTTCCAGGGGGAAGGCTTGGAGGATCGCCCCAAGGCGGGCGCGTCGTCCAAGGGCAACGAGGTTCCCACGCGCCAAGCCGACAAATGGGACCGCGCTCCGTTGCTCCGCGTCGACCATCCGGCCTTGCGCCAGATGCTGGGCATGCCGGAAGACCAGAAGTACATCGCGCCGGCCGACCTTCAAGCCGCCCGGATCGAAG
>JANLFZ010000537.1 GCA_024653385.1 Thermoguttaceae bacterium
GGTCGAAGGCGGCGACCTCGACCACAGCGCGCCGGGCCGGGCACCGCCCGCGACAATCGCCTGCGCGGTCGTGACCCCCGATGGGTCGGCCCACGCAAGCGCCGAGTAGCCCGCCCATTGGGCGAACTTCGCCACCCCCTTGGCCAAATGCCCGGCCGCCAGAATGACGGTCATCGGCACAGCGAGTCGTCGCCACGCCTCGCCAAGACTGCCGGCGCCGCGCAACAGCACGACGGGAATGCCGAGAATGGTCCAAAGCGTGATCGGAAACACCACGACGGCCCAAAGGCCTCTCACCCAACCGACAGCCCGACTCAGACCCAACCACGCCGCGACCGTCTCCGGGACCCACAAGAAGGCCGCCTGCGCCTCCTTCCATTCGCTGCACAGCTCGTACCCCACGTAGCCCGAAAGGACGATCAGAAACAGCAGTACCGGCCACGAGGCCATCGCCTCCCGGTCGTCTTCCGCGGGAAAAGGCCGGCGCACGAACAGCCCAATGTTCGACGAGGGGCACGCCTTGGCGCACTGAAGGCACACGAGGCAGTCGGCGTTGCTGTTGAGGGTGACGGGGTCCAAGAGGCTGGGGCAACTGCGGGCATCGAGGCGATCGCGGCGCTCGGGTTGGCGGCAATCCTTGCCCTGACAGGAATCGCACGCGGCGCTGCCGCACGACCGAACCGCAAGCATGGCCCCACGGGCGTACGTCGCGAACAACAATCCCACGGGACAAAAGCCTCGACAAAACGCCCTGTGCTTGAAGAACAACCCCGTCAAGCCCGCCGTCGCCACGAGCGCCCACAGAAAAACCGACGTGTGGGCGGGCACGCGATGGAGTTCCACGCCCGCGATCAGCATCTGAATCACCGCGTAGAAGCCGACGATCAGGAACCCCGATCGCAGCCAATGGCCCAGGACGTACTGCGATATGCCGATTCGCCGGCCCATCCTCTCGGCAAAGTTCGATACCAACTCCAATGGGCAAATGGCGCACCAGGCCCGACCGAAGATCACGATGACCCAGACCATCGCGGGCCACCACAGCCCCCAAATGACGAGGGTCACCAGGTTGGTCTGGGCGAATTGCTTCGCCGGGACGCCGTCGGGAGCGAACTGGCCCCAGCCGAGAATCGCCAGCGCCACGAGAACGGCCAGGATCACCGCCTGGAAGACGTAGGGAAAAAGGGGCGACAACACAATACGCCGTACCGCGCGGATTCGCAGAAGGTTGAAGCCACAAGGCTTCGGTGTGGAGTTGTTCATCGCTTGCTTCCCTCGGTCGTCTGGACGGTCGACCTCATGGCCGATCCTGAGTGGCGGTATTCTGGCCGTCGGGTTTGCGGGCCGCAAGGGGCCGACCGCCAGGACGGCCCCTGCGAGGGACATGCTCGGCCCTTGACGCCTAAAGCCTGCCGGGCCGGCCTTCCGCGGGCTGCGCCAACGTGTTACCTTGGCGTGTGAACCGTCGGAGGAGTGAACGAGCCAGGACACAACTTCGCAAGGTAAGGCACCCCATGATCGAGGCCGAACACGCATTGACGAGCCCGCCCGCCTCCGGCCGCGGCAGCGTCTGGTATCTGACCCTGGTCTGCCTGGTGGCGGCGCTCAGCGGGGTACTTTTCGGATTCGACACGGGCGTGATCTCGGGCGCGATCGGCATGCTCCGCGAGCGATTCCAGCTCTCCGAGTTCCTCGAGGGCGTCACCGTGACCGCCGTGCTGATCGGCTGCCTGGTGGGGGTGGCCATCGCGGGCACGCTCAGCGATCGTTTCGGTCGGAAGATCACGCTCTTGTTGTCGGCCGCGCTGTTCGTGTTCTTGGCGTTGGCCGCCGCGATGACGCCCCGCGCGGCCTCGTGGTATACCGACGTGACCAACGGGCTGTTGCTGTGGCTCTTCGGCGAGAGGGCGGCTCCCGAAATCGCGGGTCTCATCAACGCGAGGTTCCTCGGGGGAATGGGCATCGGCGTAGCCTCGATGCTGGCCCCGCTCTACATCGCCGAGATCTCGCCCCCGCAGGTGCGCGGACGGCTGATCGCCCTCTATCAGTTCGCGATCACCGTGGGAATCCTCGTGACGTATCTCAGCAACGACCTGCTCTTGCGGTTCTCGCAGAGCGCGGCGGCGTGGCTGGGCCAGGGGTTCTTCCGGGCGATGTTCGTCGACGAGGTCTGGCGCGGCATGTTCCTGGTGGGGGTGCTTCCGGCGATCGTTTTCCTGCTGTTGTTGCTATTGGTCCCCGAGAGTCCGCGATGGCTCACCAAGCAGGGCCACGACAAGCAAGCCGAGGCGATTCTCGCCCGCGTTGCCGGTCCGGACCAGGCCGCGCGCGAAATGGCCGAAATCCGCGAGACGATCGCGCACGAGAGCGGCTCGATCCTTCAACTGTTCCACTCCGGCATGAGGTTGCGTCTGTTGATCGGGGTCCTGCTGCCGTTTTTCTCGCAGATCATCGGCATCAACGCGATCATTTACTACGGGCCGCGCATCTTCGAGGTGGCCGGGTACGACCGGACGGGCGCGCTGGGCACGCAGGTGCTCTTCGGCGTGGTCAACACCGTGTTCACGACGATCGCGGTGTGGAAGGTGGACAAGCTCGGCCGTCGCCCGCTCTTGTTGGCGGGCATCGCCGGGACCGGCATCGCCATCGCGCTGTGCGGCCTGTTGTTCCATCTGGGCATGGAGCGAGGCCCCTTGTTGCCCCTGCTCTGCGTGTTCTACCTGGCGTGCTTCTCGGTGTCGTACGGGCCGGTGTGCTGGATCATCGTGTCGGAGATCTTCCCCACGCGGATTCGGGGCCGGGCGATGTCGATTTCGATCTTCTCGCTGTGGACCGGCTGCATCCTCGTGTCGCTGACCGTGCCGTGGCTCTTGGCGCACATCGGGCCGGCCGTCACCTTCTGGCTGTATGCCCTGACGGGCCCGGTGGCCTTCGTCTTCACCTACGGGCTGGTGCCCGAGACCAAGGGCCGCACCCTCGAGCAGATCGAGGCCCGCTGGGTCCACTGAACGACTGGCCGGGGGGACCCGCATGCGATGGCTGATCGACGGGTACAACCTGCTCTACGCGGCCGGAATTCCCGGACGGGGTTTCGGCGTCGGCAGCCTCGAGCGCTCGCGACTGGGGCTGTTGCACTTCCTGGCCGATTCGCTCGAGCCCGAGGAGGCGGCCTGCACGACCGTCGTCTTCGACGCCCAAGGCGCGCCGCCCGGTCTGCCGCGATCGCTGGTGTACCGCGGGCTGAGTGTCCGCTTCGCGCCCCGACAGGCCACGGCCGACGACTTGCTGGAGGAGTTGATCCGCGCCGACACCGCGCCCCGACAATTGACGGTCGTTTCGAGCGACCATCGGGTGCAGCGCGCGGCGCGGCGGCGCAAGGCCCGAGCGGTCGATAGCGGCGCGTGGTACTCCGAGATCTGCGCGCGGCGAGCCCAACGTCGCCGAACGCCTGGGGCCGTTCCCCTGAAACCCGCGCCGCCCTTGGTCGAGGCGGAGGTCGCGCACTGGCTCGAGCAGTTCGGCGGCCAGGGGATTGTCGAGGCCCTGGCCGAGTCGGAGGGGACATCGCCCCGGCCTGCGGGCGAACCGCCGGCCGAAAAGCCGACCACGATGGAGAATCCCTTTCCGCCCGGCTACGCGGAGGACATCCTCTCGGACGAATGATCTGTCCCATTTTCGCGGGCTTGGCCGCAAAAGGTGGGACACACCCCGTGAACGGCTACCCGGCGCGCGCTATGATTCCAATGTCCGGTCCAAACGGTCTGAGCCCAAATCCGAACCGCAATTCTCCAGCGTTCCCCTATGGCGCGCATCGTTCTGGCCATGTCCGGTGGGGTAGATAGCAGCGTCGGCGCGTTTCTGCTTCGCCAACAAGGGCATGAGGTGGTCGGGGTCTTCATGCGGCACGGCATCGTGCCGGAGCCGGCGTGTTCCGTCGCGCACGAGGGCTCGCCCGGGCACCGGCGGGGGTGTTGTTCCGCGGCCGACGCCGCCGATGCCCGGCGCGTGGCAGACCAACTGGGGATCCCGTTCTACGTGCTGAACTTCGACGAGGAATTCGGCCGGATCGTCGACTACTTCGTCGGCGAGTATTCGGCGGGCCGAACCCCCAACCCCTGCGTCGTGTGCAACACCTGGTTGAAGTTCGGCGTAGGCCAAGAGCTTGCCGAACTTCAACC
>JANLFZ010000538.1 GCA_024653385.1 Thermoguttaceae bacterium
CCAGTGCATCTGGACGAAGAAGGAGTACGAGAACTTCGTGCTCGATCTGGAGTTCAAGAACGCGCCGGGCACCAACAGCGGCGTGATCGTGTACTGTAGCGACGCGAAGAACTGGATTCCCAATTCCATCGAAATTCAGATCGCCGACGACTTCGCCGAACGGTGGGCCAAGAGCCCCAAGACCTGGCAGTGCGCGGCGATCTTCGGCCGGCTGGCCCCCACCCGTAGCGCTGTGAAGAAGCCGGGCCAATGGAACCGCATGACCATCACCTGCCGCGGCCCGATGATCTACGTCCTGCTCAACGGGCAACAAGTGACCGAGATGGACATGCGCAAGTGGACCGACGCCAAGAAGAACCCCGACGGCAGCGAGATTCCGCCCTGGCTGAGCAAGCCCGCGGCCGAACTGCCCACCAAGGGTCGCATCGGCCTTCAGGGCAAGCACGCCGGCGCGCCGATCTACTTCCGCAACCTGAAGATCAAGAGCATCGAGTAGGCGCCGGGCCGGTGTTCGAGCCCCGTGATGGCGCTGGCTATGGCCATTTTGCACACACCCATTCGTCGATTCAGGGCTTAACCGTTCACGGTGACTGTCTCGATTTTCGCGGCGAAGGAGTGCGAAAATCCGACCGGCCATTTCCCACGCGAAGGGGATAGATGAAAAGATGGAGATGAAGAAATGGGGTCGGCGGTCGCTCTTCGAAGTCGGGGGCAACGGCGCTGCGCTCAGTAGTCTGCGCGCAGCAACGCGTTTTTCGCCCCGCCGAAATGTGACCCCACCCCATTTCCCTCGACCCCATTTCCCTGAGTCCTCGAGATGAGTTGGAGACGACCCCAAGCGAAAGGAGGAGGAATGCTCATGTGTCTTAGAGACAGAATCGAAGACTGGAAGCAGCACCCCAACGCGCTCGGTTCAGAAGCGCAGGCGGCGGTCATCGTGGGTGAGGTTGCCAACGCGCTGGGGGAGGAGATTCCTGACGAAGTGTCTGCTGCGCTTAAGACGCTGGCACTTCGGGGAACAATGCGGGACATCGCCCAGGCAATCCAGCGCGGTCAGGAGGTAGACTGCCGCGTTCCGTCGTTTCACGACGTCGTTGACGTAGGCGCTGCGGCAGCCGGCCTATCGTGGACCGAAGCCATCAGCACCATCACACGTTATCTCGATACCGCGTCGGCGCGGCTCGGCCATGGCCACGTGTAGTTGGCACCGATGCCATGCCCTTTCCACCCAACTGTGATGGTCGTTGTTCTCCAAATCCAGATCTGCGATCTCCGTGACGATGACGAAATGGGGCAGGCGATCATGAGAGTATTGGCTCCCGAACAGCGTCTCGAAGTGTTTCGGGCGTGCGAGTGGTTGCGGGAGCACCCGAACTGGGACCGTGTGACGTACGAGAATCGGCCGCTCAGTTGACAACCGGGCGTAGTGCATAGCCCGCCGCTGATGTTGGTGGTTCCGCCGCAGGGAGACGCATAATGAATGAGCACACGCTCAAAACAATCTGGAGGCAATATGAGTTCGTACCCTTCACGTCCGATGAGGCCGGCTACCAAGAATGGTCCGAATATACAAAAAAGGCCTACTGCGTCCTTGTGCAGGCGGCGCGGTTAGGGCGGACGATCAAATACGGCGAGATCGCCAACCAAATCGGCCTTTATTCCCCCGACTACTTTGAACTCAAGATAGGTTCGATTGTGGGCGCTTGCAGCTTGTACGAACAACTTAGCAATCGGCCGTTGATCTCAGCGATTGCGGTGAACGCGGAAACCGGGCGACCGAGCGAAGGCTTTTGGCGGCTTCCAGGGGTCCCCCGGGGGGTGGATCGGGACGAGTTCTGGGCCCAAGAAGTCCAGCGTGTGTTCGGGACGTGGGCAGGCGGGGAAAACGACGCGGAAGAATAAAGCGGTCGGAGGTAGAATCGAGTCTGAGAAGGGCCGAACCAGTCGCTTTAGCAGACCGGGGCCGCATTACGGTTTTTCGGAGTTCACAGGTTTCTCAGCGGCCCCGGCTGCTGAGCTTGGTCGTTAGAAGCCAAGTACCCTTCCACGCTCCCACGCGAACCCCACCCGCTCCACACGGCTACCCATCCTGTCTCAGCAAGTAAGAGCGGAACAGTCCTTCCCCCTCGGACATTGCGGGAATCGCGGACAGATTTCCGAGGTGTTGGGAGAAATGGGGGGAGAAATGGGGTCGGGTGTCGTTTTTCGGAGTCGGGGGCGATGGCGCTCGGCTTAGTTCGGTAGTCCGCGCGCAGCAATGGGCTTCTCGCCTCGCCGAAATGAGACCTGACCCCGTTTCCCCGAGTCAACGGTTAGGTCCTCGATAGGATCATCTGCGATCCCCTGCATACACCCGCACGTAATCGACGTACATGTCGGCCACGCCGTGGTAGCGTGAAAGGTCAACGGGCCAGCCGCCGCCCGTGGCCAGGTTGATGAGGAAAAACAGCGGCTCCTTCTTGCTGAGCGGCATCGTCTCGTGGCGGGCGACCTCGATGTTGTCGCAGTAGTAGATCGTGTCGGTCTCGGTGATCTTGCAGCCGTAGGTGTGGAATGTTTCATACCACGTGGACGGTATACCGAGCCTGCTCATGCGAATTGGGAAGTGTTTCCGGAACGCGGGCTCGGCGATCGCCTTTTCCACGCCGGGCTGTTCCCAGGCGTGGGGGGCGACCTGATAGCCGAAGCCGAAGTTCGGATGCCCGGGCCCCTCGCCGCCGTAGGCCTCGATGATGTCGAGTTCATCGTTGGGCGGGCACTTCCCGCCCTTCCAACCCAGCATGTAGTTGGTCATCAGCCAGAAGGCCGGCCACGTGCCGGGGGCGTTCGGCCCAATGAACCGGCATTCGAAGTAACAGGGCGCCTTGGCCGTGATGCCGCTGCCGTCGTTCTTGATCGAGCAAATCAGGCCCGAACTCTTCGCCCTGTCGCTGGCCCGGATCCGCAGGTAGGTATCCACCTGGGCGAACGGGTTCTTGGGAGACTCGAAGTCGGAGAACGCATGGACGCTGAAGTCCGTGGACCCGTGGGGCGGCTTGTGGCTGTAGTAGGTGGCCTTCGGATCACTCGCGGAAATCGACAACGGGCCGGAGAAGTCGTCGGCGAACACGAGTTTCATTCCCTGGGCTGCCGGCGGTGGTTCCTTGGGCATCCCCTCGTTCCACGACACGCCGCCCTTGTTGTAAAGCTGGAGGCAGCAGTTGTCCTTGGTCTCTCCGCGGACGCCGCCGATGCGCAGGGTCAGGGGGCCGTGCGGGTACCGGTCCGCGGGAAAGACGAACGAGCCGCTCCCCTTTGAATCCAGCGTCACCGCGGCGACCGTCGAATCGGAGCCGAAGCCCGGCCCCTGCCTCCAGCATTTCACCGTAACGGCCGTGTTCCGAAACGCCGGGGCCGCCAGGATTACCGTCGTGTCTCCTTTCACCTCGGAGCAGTACTCTGGCGAGACCACCGACACCTGGGCCGTGCCCAATGTCTCCTCGGCGTCCTTCTCGGAATCCACGCTTAGGGAATCGAAGTACAGGTCGCCCTCGGCGGCTAAGAGTCTCTCCTTGCCGTCGGCCTTCTCCATCGGCTGCCCGACCGTCATGATGATCGCGGTGATCGGGTGATCGAGCTTGCCGTTACGGTCTCCTCCCCACGTCTCATGGGGAGGGTCCAAGTCGAAGACGACCTCCTTCCAGCCGACAAAATCGACAACTCCGCCCTGGCCCGTCGCGTTCGACAGCGACCGGTACTGGTGGGTCTCGCCGCCCGCGTCGGTCACCTGAAGCCCGTACGAGCACCTTGAGCGGTCGCCCTTGAGCCAAAACCGTACTTTGTGGACCCGGGCGTTGATTTTGAGCTTGTTGGGAATTCCGAGGTATTGAAATCCCCCGGTCCCCAGAAAGCGGTAGTGCAGCCTCAAGCACTGCTTCCCGTCGTGCGGCTCGTCGGTCGAAAGCTGGACCGAAGGGGTTGGGGCCGGAATATTGACGGACCATACGGTGGGCTGCAAGGAAGCCTGCTCGAAATCCTGCACCATCACGGGCGTCAAACCCCAGGCCGGGCTAGCCATGCAGACAACGAGCGCACAGGAGAGCAACTGCTGTTTCATCCGCCACTTTCCTTTCTCATCAAGCAGGATGGGAAGAATCCTTCCCCTCGGACATTGCGGGAATCGCGGACAGATT
>JANLFZ010000052.1:0-9909 GCA_024653385.1 Thermoguttaceae bacterium
CCGACTCTTGGGCGGGGCCGAAAGCGGAGCGACGGCCGATTCGATCTATCACGAAGAGCCCGTCCGGGACACGCTGTTTTTCGAGCGACCGGTTCAAGGCGCCAAGTACCTTCGTCTGACCCTACCCGGTTCGGCGTTCGGCGAGAAAGGCAGCGCCCTGGTTGAAATCCCCATGTCGATGCTGGCCAACGAGGCATCGGGCCCTGAGAGCAAGCCGGCGGGGTCGGTGAAGAAGCCGGGCGAGATCGCGCGGGGGGCCAAAGCGCAAGCGGTCGGGGCCGCTCCCTCCCGACGCGCCTCGGCCGACGGGCCCATCGGCGACCCGAAAGAAGACCTCGGCATCGACGCCGATTCGCCGCCGCCGGGACCTGCCACGCCCTGGAGCGCGATTCCCGATCCACCCGCCGCCAAGCCGGATGCCGCCAAAGCCAAGGAAGGATCATGACCGCTCCGTGAACGCACTGGTGACCGGGGCCGGGGGGTTCCTCGGACTGCACATCGTCGAGCGACTCGTCGCGGAAGGATACTCGGTTCGGGCGTTGTGCCGCCGCGAATCCCCCCGACTTGCCGCGCTGGGAGTCGAGGTCGTTTGCGCCGACCTCCGCAACCGAGAGCATGCCGTTGCAGCCTGTCGGGGGATCGATCTGGTCTTGCACGCGGCAGGAGTCGCGGGCTTGGGCGGTCCATGGAAGCGGTTCTTCGAGGCCAACACCCTTGCAACCCGACACATCATCGAGGGTTGTCTGGCCCATCGGGTCGGCCGGCTGGTCTACACGAGCAGTCCCAGTGTCACGTTCGATGGTAAAGACCAGTGCGGCGTCGATGAATCGGTCGGCTACCCCCCCCGCTGGTTGTGCCATTACGCGAAGAGCAAGGCCCTTGCGGAACAAGAGGTGCTGGCTGCCAATGGTCAGGGAAGTCTATCGACGTGCGTGCTCCGTCCGCACCTGATGTGGGGGCCCAACGACCGCCACCTTATCCCGCGCTTGATCCAACGATCGCGCGCGGGCAGGCTGTACCGGGTCGGTGATGGGACGAACGTGGTCGACACCTTGTATATCGACAATGCGGCTGAGGCCCACTTGCTGGCCGCCAGAGCCCTCGATCGGGGCTCGCCCGTGGCGGGCAGCGCCTATTTCCTCAGCCAGGGCGCGCCCGTCAACTGCTGGCAGTGGATCGACCAACTGCTGGCCTTGGCCGGCTGCCCACGTGTCGACAAGTCCCTGAGTTTCAAGGCCGCGTGGCGATGGGGGTGCTTTTTCGAGTTGTTGTGGAGAGCGTTTCGGCTGTCGGGCGATCCGCCCATGACTCGGTTTCTGGCAGCTCAACTGGCCACCTCGCACTACTTCGACATCGGCCGGGCTCGACGCGATTTCGGCTTCAGGCCGCGGGTCTCCTCGGCCGAGGGGTTACGCCGAATGGCCGATCATCTCAAGCACGACGGGGTGGCGCGGCCGTTCGGCTGATGTCCGATGGCGCGCACGAACACCGTTCCGGGGCGGCAAGCGCGCGACCCTGGAGCGTCGCGCGGCCTTGTGAGCCCGACCCGGGCACGACTCCCCCCAATGCGATGGGAACGCCAGGGGCCCGCTTGCCAACAATTGGCGAAATGGATAAGTTCGAGGGTTCCGATTGCGCTCAGAGAACCACGGAATGATCGCTGTCCGGCCCGAGGATCATCGGATCGTCATTACCGGAGTAGGGCTTACCGCTCCGAACGGGAACACCCTGTCTGAATTCCGGGAGAGTCTGCTCTGCGGCCGCAGCGGCGTGACGCGGTACGAGACCCGGTACTTCGGGCAGACGCTGGCCGGCGTGTGCGGGTTCGATCAACTGCGGCACCAGCGGCGCAAGGACTTGCGTCGTGGGACGCGGGCCGGCAGCATCGGAATCTACTGCGCCCACGAAGCCATCCGCGACGCGGGGCTCGATTGGGAGAACGTCGATCGCTCGACGGTCGGCATCTACATCGGCGTGACCGAACACGGCAATGTGGAGACCGAGAACGAGATCTATCAGATCAAGGAATACGGGTACGATACGCAGTTCTGGTCGCACCACCACAATCCGCGGACGGTCGCGAATAACCCCGCCGGGGAGATCTCGTTGAACTTGGGCATCACGGGCCCGCACTATACCCTTGGGGCCGCGTGCGCCGCGGGGAATGCCGGGGTCATCCAGGGCGTGCAAATGCTGCGGTTGGGCGAGTGCGACCTGGCCCTGTGCGGCGGCGTCTCCGAGAGCATTCACACATTCGGCATCTTCGCCAGCTTCCACAGCCAAGGGGCCTTGGCCTGGCACGAAGACCCGACCAAGGCCTCACGCCCCTTCGACGCCGACCGCAACGGCATCGTGGTTGCCGAGGGGGGATGCATCTTCGTTCTCGAACGCTTCTCCGATGCCCGTGCGCGCGGCGCCAAGATTTATGGCGAGATCGTGGGCTATGCGATGAACAGCGACGCGTACGACTTCGTCCTCCCGCACCCCGACCGCCAAGCCGAGTGCATCGAGTTGGCGTTGCGCCGGGCGGGGCTGAACCCGGACGACGTCGACATCGTAAGCACCCATGCCACGGGGACCACGACGGGCGATGTGCAGGAGTGCCTGGCCCTGCGGCGGGTCTTCGGCGACGGCGGGCCGACCCGATTCAACAACACGAAGAGCTTCATCGGCCACGCCATGGGGGCGGCGGGCGCCCTGGAACTGGCCGGCAACCTGCCCGCCTTCCAAGACCGGGTGTGCCACCCGACGATCAACCTCGATCGTCTGGACCCCGAGTGCGACCTGCCCGGCCTGGTCGCCAACCAGCCCCGCGAAATGCCCAAGGTCGACGTCGTGCTCAACAATTCGTTCGGAATGCTGGGCATCAACTCGGTGGTCATCGTGCGGCGCGTGTGATGGTGAGGGCACGATGCGAATCCTTTCCACGTTTCCCCATGCTGGAGAAGAAACGGCATGACTCCGGATGAAATCCGCGAGACGGTTCTGGATATCCTCTCCGACATCGCCCCCGACGAAGACCTCAGCGGTCTCGATCCGGATCGGCCTTTCCGCGATCAACTCGACATGGACAGCATGGACTTCCTCGATATCGTCATGGAACTGCGCAAACGCTACCGCGTGCAGATCCCCGAGGAGGAATACCCTGCCCTGGCCAGTATGACCAGCACGGTCGAGTACCTGACGCCGCGCATGAAGGACATTCCCAAGAAGTGACCTTCGGCAGGTTTCCCTCCTGCCGCCCTTTTCGCTTTGCCTCCCGACACGCCATGTACGACACCCTCATTCTCGGCGCCGGCATGTCGGGACTGGCCGCGGGAATCCGCCTGGCCCACTACGACCAGCGGGTCTGCATCCTCGAGCGGCACACGACGGTCGGCGGCCTCAACTCGTTCTACCGGCGGCACGGCCGGAACTTCGACGTGGGGCTCCACGCCCTGACGAACTATGCCCCCAAAGGCGACCGGCAAGGCCCGCTGGCCAGGCTCTTGCGCCAACTGCGGCTGCGCTACGACGACCTCGAACTGGCCCCCCAGACCGGGTCGCGCATCGCGTTTCCCGAGGTAACCCTCCGTTTTGGCAACGGCCTCGACCTGTTGCGGGAAGAAGTCCGGCGGCAGTTCCCCGATCAGGCCGACCGGTTCGAGCGGCTCGTGGCGTCGCTGGCTGGCTACGAGGACCTCGGCCGGGCCGGGACCGAGCGTTCCGCGCGCGAGATCGTCGGCCTGTTGCTCACCGATCCGCTCCTGATCGAGATGCTCTTCTGCCCGGTGCTCTTCTACGGAGGAAGCCGGGAGCGCGACATGGAGTTCGGGCAGTTTTCGATCTTGTTCCGCTCGATCTATCTCGAGGGGTTGGCGAGGCCCCGCCCCGGCGTGCGCCAGGTCCTCAAGCTCCTGGTGCGGCGGTTCAAACAGCTTGGCGGCCAGTTGCGGCTGCGCGCGGGAGTCTGCCGCATCGTGCTCCGCGGCGGCGCGGCCCAAGGCGTGGTGCTCGACGACGGGACCGAGATCGCCGCGCGATGCGTGCTCTCGTCGATCGGGTGGCGCGAGACCATGCGGCTGTGCGGGGTGCCGGCCGGCGACCTGCCTCCCGCCGGGCAGATCTCGTTCGTCGAGTCGATCTCCGTACTGGACGTTCCGCCCGCGAGGCTCGGCATGAACGAAACGGCGGTGTTCTATAACGACTCGCCCGCCTTCCACTATGCCCGCCCCGACGAAGCCATCGATCCTCGCAGCGGCGTGGTCTGCTCGCCGGACAATTTCGACTATCCAACGCCCGCCGAGGAGAACATCCTCCGCGTCACGTGCCTGGCGAACTACGATCGCTGGGCGGCGGATGCCATGCGCTCGTAGCACGATTGCTTCGCAACCATGTGCTGCACGCCGACGTGTTCACGCCGACCACCATCGAACGCTTCACCGGGCATGAGAACGGCGCCGTGTACGGCGGGCCGGCCAAGCGCTACGATGGCGCGACCGGCGTCGAGAACCTGTTCTTGTGCGGCACCGACCAGGGGCTGGTCGGAATCGTCGGCGCGCTTCTCAGCGGCATTACGATCGCCAACCGCCGCCTGATACGCGTGAACTCCTAGACTCGACTTCGTCGGCATCGGTTTACTGCCTTTCGGATCGCCATCGTCAAACCCGATTGTTATGCCTCGCGATTTCCTTCAGGGTGTCCGCGACCAATACGATGTGATCGTCATCGGCGCCGGTTTGGCCGGGCTGACCGCGGCCAACACGCTGGCCCGCGCGGGACATTCGGTCTTGCTCCTCGAGCAGCACTACCGCCTGGGCGGCCTGGCGACGTGGTTTCGCCGGCCCGGGGGGCACATCTTCGACGTGTCCCTCCACGGTTTTCCCTACGGCATGGTCAAGAGCTGCCGCCGCTATTGGACGCGCGAGATCGCCGATTCGATCGTCCAGCTCGAGCACATCCGGTTCGACAACCCGATGTTCTCGCTCGAAACGACCTTCGACCGCGCCGATTTCACCCGGCTGCTCACGGGCCGGTTCGGCATCCCCCCGGCGACGGTCGAAGCGTTCTTCGACACGGCGCGCCGCATGAACTTCTACGACGATCAGTCGCTGACGACCCGGGATCTCTTTGCGCGGTTCTTTCCGGGGCGCGACGACGTGGTGCGCCTGTTGATGGAGCCGATTACCTACGCGAACGGCTCGACCCTGGAGGACCCCGCGCTGACCTACGGCATTGTGTTCTCGAACTTCATGTCGAAGGGCGTGTACACGTTCGAGGGCGGCACGGACCGGCTCATCGGCCTGATGGAGCGCGAGTTGCGCTCCAACGGCGTGGACGTGCGGATCCGCTGTCCCGTCGAGCGGATCCACGTCGAGGGCCGGCGCGTCACGGGCGTCACGGTGCGGGGCCGGCGCATCGCGGCGCGCGCCGTGCTCTCCAACGGAAACCTCAAAGGCACGATCTTCCATCTGGTGGGCCCCGAGGCGTTCGACCCCGACTTTGTCGACGAGGCCCGCGCCGTGCGCCTGAACAACTCGAGCGCCCAAGTGTACATCGCCCTGCGGCCGGGCGAGCGGTTCGCCGAGGAGACCTGCGGCGATCTCCTGTTCAGCTCGACGGCGCCGCGATTCTGCGCCGAGATGCTGACCAGCCGGCACGTGACCAGCCGCACCTATTCGTTCTACTACCCGAAAACCCGGCCCGGGCACGACCGCTACCTGATCGTCTCGAGCACGAACGCCCGATACGACGATTGGGCCGGCTTGCCGCCGGACGAATACCGCCGAAGCAAGCAGGACCTGATCGAAACCACCCTCGACGCCGTGTCCAACTACGTGCCCGACATCCGCCGCCAGGCCGATTGGATCGATTGCGCCACGCCGCGCACGTTCGAACGCTACACGGGGCACTGGTGCGGCGCGAGCTTCGGCACGAAGTTCGAGGGGCTGGCCGTGAGCCGGGCATTGCCCCAACAGGTCGCCGGGTTGTACCATGCCGGGAGCGTGGGAATCATCATGTCGGGCTGGCTGGGGGCCGTGAACTACGGCGTGATCGTGGCGAACGATGTGGATGCCTTCCTGGTGAGCAACGCCTCGCGCGCCACGGCCCCCGCGCCCGAAACGACCGACTGATCGCGAGGTGGCCTATGTTGCGGTTCCTTGTCCTCGGCATCGTCGCCGTGAGCTTTCCGGCGTCCCGATTAACGGCGGCGGAGCCCTCGGCCTTGGGCCCCGCCCCATCCTCGAACCTCGAATTGGCCGCGCCGATCGACCGCTGGGACGAAGCCA
The DNA here is from genome assembly GCA_024653385.1 of Thermoguttaceae bacterium. Taxonomy (GTDB): domain Bacteria; phylum Planctomycetota; class Planctomycetia; order Pirellulales; family Thermoguttaceae; genus JANLFZ01. Next base: position 6,270 of record JANLFZ010000052.1, read on the forward strand.
TCCCTCTGGGGAACGGCCTTACCGGCGGATTGCTTTGGGGCGGCGGGAACTCGATCAAGCTCTCGCTCGACCGGGGCGACCTGTGGGACCTGCGCACGCCCGCGACGCTGCTCCGCGACGACTGGACGTACGCCACCATGCAGAAGCTCGTGGCGCAGAAGAACCAGGCCCGGCTCGTCGAGATGTTCGACGCCCCCTACGACGCCACGCCCTATCCGACCAAGATCCCCGCCGGTCGATTGGAAATCACCCTCGATCCGTCGCAACCGATCGCCGGCTTCTCGCTCGACTTGAAGGCGGCCGTGGGTCGGGCGAAGACGCCTTCCGGCGGCGTCGAGGTGTTTTTCGACGCCTCGGAGCCGATCGCCCGCCCGGTGGCGATGATCCGCGTCCACGGGCCCGCGCCCCAGTGGAAGCTTGTTGCGCCCACCTCGGTCCGGCGCCTCGGCTATCCCGCCCCCCAGATCGGCAGCGACGGCCCGCGGCAGTGGTTCGTTCAACAGACCGCCACGGGCCTTACGTACGGCGTGGTGGCCGAGAGCCGGCGCGCGGCCGACCAGACGCAGATCGCCCTGACGATCGTCTCGTCGGCCGACTCGCCCCAGGTGCTCCAGCGCGGCCAGGAACGGGTGCAGGAAGCCCTACGCGACGGCTACGACGCGCTTCTGAAGCGGCACGCGGCGTGGTGGAAAGGGTTCTGGGACCGCTCGGGCGTGCGCGTGCCGGACCCCGCCATCCAGCAGCAGTACGACCTGGTGCAGTATTTCTATGGGGCCGCCTCGAGGCCGGGCGCCCCGCCGATCCCGCTCCAGGGCGTTTGGACCGCCGACGAGGGCACCTTGCCTCCCTGGCACGGCGACTACCACCACGATCTGAACACCCAGTTGACCTATTGGGCCTACCTGGCCTCGGGCCGGTTCGACGAGGGTCAGGTCTTCATCGACTTCATGTGGCGGCTGTTGCCGGCCCACCGGAAGTTCGCCCGCGACTTCTACGCCGCTTCCGGCGCGGCCGTGCCTGGCGTGATGGCGTTGGATGGCAAGCCGATGGGCGGGTGGGGGCAGTACTCGCTTTCGCCCACGATGGGGGCCTGGGTCGCCCAGGCGTTCTACTGGCATTGGCTCTATACCGGCGACGAGCGATTCCTCGCCGAGCGCGCCTACCCGTATTGCGCCGAGATCGGCCGATGTCTCGAAGCGATCTTGAAGCCTGGCCCCGACGGCAAGCTCAAGTTGCCGCTGTCCACCTCGCCCGAGATCCACGACAACAGCCTTAGGGCCTGGCTGACGCCGAATTCGAACTTCGACCTTTCGCTCTTGAGGTGGCTTTTCGGAGCGCTGGCCGAGATGGCCGCTCACCAAGGCAAATCGGACGAAGCCGCGCAGTGGCGCAAGACACTCGATCGGCTCGACCCGTTGGCCGTCGACGACAAGAGCCTGGTGCTGAAGCTCGCGCCCGACGAGATGCTGACGGTCTCGCACCGCCATTTCTCGCATCTGATGCCCATTCACCCCTTGGGCACGCTCACCGTCGAGGGCGGCGAGGCCCAGCGGCGAATCGTCGAGGCCTCGATCGACCACCTCGAGCGGTTGGGGACCAGCGCCTGGTGCGGATACAGCTTCTCGTGGATGGCGGCAATGGCGGCCCGCGCCGCCCAGCCCGACCGGGCCCTACGCTACCTGGAGATCTTCGTCAAGGCGTTCGTCTCGCGGAACGGGTTCCATCTCAACGGCGACTACAAGCGCCTGGGCTACTCGTCCTTCACCTACCGTCCCTTCACCCTGGAAGGCAATTTCGCCGCGGGCCAGGCGGTCCACGAGATGCTCCTGCAAAGCTGGGGCGGCCGGCTCCGCGTGTTCCCCGCCGTGCCGGAGAAGTGGCACACCGTGGCCTTCGACGACCTGCGGGGCGAAGGGGGCTGGCGCGTTTCGGCTCGGCGCGAGAGCGGGCGCACGACGTGGGTGCGAATCGCGGCGACGCGCGCCGGCCAGGTCCGGCTTCGCGACCCCTTCGCAGGACAGACACCCCGCTGGAACCGGTTGGATGTCGCCAAGGACGGCGGCGACTACCTTTGCCGTCTCGGCGCGGGCGAAACACTGGAAGCCGTTATCGCGCCGGCTTCCCCCTCCACGACGGCCAAACCATAGGCCCCTCGCCCAAGTTGCGCACTCCGTCCATGGTTCTTGGATTCTCGAAGGGCGGCTGGGCGCTGCGCCCGCCCGACAGCGACGGCTGAGCGGGCTAAGGGGCCTTGTTCTTGGCCTTCTTGGCGGGAGTGCCGGCGGCCGGTTCACCGTAAGGCGGCCCCCAAATCCACGGGACGACCTGCGCCCGCCGGGCCCACGCTTCCCAGGCGGCGGCCAGGGTCTTTACGCGATCGGGCTGTTCGGCGGCCAGGTCGTGCATTTCGGTGCGGTCGGCGGCCATGTCGTAGAGTTCCCACGGGCCGCGCGGCCCCTTGGCCACGAGCTTCCACTGGCCGTCGCGCACCGCCCGGTTGCCTTCGTGCTCGAAGAAGATCGGCGCCTTTCGTTCCAGCGGCTGTCCCGCGAACGCGGGCCGAAGGCTCACGCCCTCCATCGGCGTGATGGCATGGCCCTGGTGCTCCTTGGGGTACGCCACGCCGGCCAGATCCACGCACGTGGCCATCAGGTCGATCACGTGCGCGGGTTGCGGCTCCAGCGCCCCGCGGCGCGCGGCGGGGATGCCTGCCGGCCAGTGCGCGATCAGCGGCGTGCTGATGCCGCCTTCGTGGACCCAGTGCTTGTACTCGCGGAAGGGCGTGTTGCTCACGTTCGCCCAAGCCTCGCCATAGCCGTGGAAGGTGTCGGCCGGTCCGGGCAGCACACCGTAGCCCTGGCGCATGGGGTAGCCGTCGCGGGTCTGCTTGGGAATCATGTCGGGCTGAAGATACTCGGCCGCCAAGGGCGGCAGCGTCGGGCGATCGGCCCGATGACGCGGCGCGGGGTTGTTCTTGCCTCGGCCCATGCCCTCGGCGCAGCCGCCGTTGTCCTGGAGGAAGAGGATCAGCGTGTTCTCGAGCTGGCCCGTGCGCTTCAGCTCCGCCACGAGCCGCCCGATGCCCTGGTCGAGGCAGTCGATCATCGCGGCGTAGACCTCCATGCACCGCAGCTCGAACTCGCGGTCCGGCACGTCGCGCCACGCGCCCCCTTTCTGCGGCGCGAGTTGCCACCGGGGATCGATGAGGCCCAGCCGCTTCATCTTCGCCATGCGCGCGGCGCGGACGGCGTCGTAGCCGGCGTCGTACTTGCCCTTGTACTTCGCAATGTCGGCCTCCTTGGCGTGCAACGGCCAGTGCGACGCGGTGTAGGCCACGTACATGAAGAACGGCTTGCCGGCATGATCGCGCGCGTGCTCGGCCACGAACCTCGCGGCGTGGTCGCTGATGGCGTCGGTGTAGTAGAACTCCTTGGGCGAATACTCCGGGTCGGCGTAGGGCGAGATGAATGCGTTGTCGCGCACCAGCGAGGTGGGATCGAAATAGCTGCCTCCGCCGTGGATGGTGCCGTAGAAGCGGTCGAAGCCCCGCTGAAGGGGCCAGTTGTGCTTGTCGGCCTCGCTTGCGGGCCGGGTCTTCTTGGTCACATGCCATTTGCCGACCATGTAGGCGCGGTAGCCG
>JANLFZ010000052.1:9919-19682 GCA_024653385.1 Thermoguttaceae bacterium
ATCGAGAGAGATCATCATCTCGTCAATGCCGACCTGGTCGAGGGCATCCCATCCCAGCAGCGCCTCGGCGATGGTCACGCACTTGCGGCTGAGGTCGCCGCGGTAGCCGTCCAGGCCCTTGTCTTCCATCATGTGCCCGATGCCCGCCTGGTGCGGATACAGCCCCGTCAGCAGCGCGGCCCGCGTGGGACAACAGCGGGCCGTGTTGTAGAACTGCGTAAACCGCACGCCGTTTGCCGCCAGCGCATCGAGATGAGGCGTCTCGATCTCGCCGCCGTAGCAGCCGAGGTCGGACCAGCCCGTGTCGTCCGACATGATGACGATGATGTTGGGTCGCGCTGCGGCGGCCCCGAGCGGCGCCGCGCCCAAGACGAGCACCGCCAGAACGTTTGCCAGCGAGGCGAAAAGCGCCTTCATGGGTTGGCCTTTCTCTTGCGATCGGCGTGCTACCGGATCAACTGCGCCTCGGCCCAGTCGGCGTGGTCGCCCGTGATCCCGTCGCCGCCGTCCAGCGACAGGAGTTCCAGGGTCTGGGCCCCCGCGACGTTGACCTCCACCGGCCGGGCGGGCGTGGCCTTGGTCATCGGGCCGCTGTCGAAGACCTTCTTGCCGTCGACGAGCACCTGGAAGGCCACCACGCCGTCCTGGGCGTGCTCGTCGCGGCCCACGCGGCAGCGGAAGGTCTTGAAACGGCCGCCCGCCAGATCGTACACCAGCCGGGCGTTGGCGTGGGCGCCCAGTCCGCGCGCGAACTTGGCGCCGGCCACGATCATCGGCTTCTCCCACACGCTGCGGTTGGTTTGAAGCGTGCCCCAGTCCTGGGTTGCCTCATCGGGGGCAATCTCGTCGAGGTACACCACGGCCTGGTCCTGCTTCGGCCAGCGGCTGCCCGCGCCGAGCGACTGGATCGGCTGGATCGCCACGATCTCGCGGCGGCGGTCCATGGCCAGCGGCAAGGGCAGCGGCTCGGCGACGGCCGGCGGGAGGCGTTGGGCGTACTGGAGGGTCAGCGTGGCCTTCTGCATCGGGCGCTCGGCCCAGAGCCACCACCCGACGCGGCTACGGAGGAACGGGCTGGGCTTCGACGGGGTGATCTCGACCGAGACCTCCGAACGGCCCGGCGGCACGCGGAACTCGAACCACGTCCAGGGGTGCGGCCGGTGGGTTTGCTCGGGCTTGGCCGGGGTGCGCACCGCGCGCACGTCCACGGGCCGGCCGTTCAGTTTCGCCACGCACTGGACCGGATCGCCCGGCTTGCGCTGGGGATCGACCAGCACGTGCATCGCGGCCGGGACGCCGGCGGGAACGTCGGCCACGCATCGCCCCACGATCCGCCACGAGTCGCCCGAGGCCTCGACCGCCAGTTGCCCCGCTTCGATCTTGCACGCCTGCGATTGGCCAGGGAACGTCACGGGGAGGACGATGCCCCCGGGCGACGTGGACGGAGCTACCGGCCGCCCGTCGATCTCGACCGCCTTGGGGGCCTGGCCCAAGACCGAGACCTTGGCCTGCTCGCCGGGCGCGCCGTACAGCGTGTAGGTGATGCGATTGTCCGAGCGGGACGTCTCTTCGTGGCGCACGCCCAACACGGCCGGCTCGCGCTGCGGCAGGCGGTCGAGATGGACGATCATGGTCTCGAACGCCTCGAGCCGCAGCGCGAGCGTGTCGCCATAGCCGAACGGCCGGTCGAGCGTCTCGCGCCGGGGGTAGACGATCCGCGCGAGATAGGTCCCGTCGGTTTCGCGCCAGCCGGCCGATTCGTCCAAGGCGATTTTCACCGTCTGCGGTTCGATGCCCGGGTTGCGCAGGGCCAGCACGCCGCGATGTCCGCGGAAATGGGCGTACCCGTACGCTTGGCCCCGCATCGGATCGCCGAGAATCAACTCGGTCTGTTGGAGCGTGTCGGCGTTGTGCCGCACCCACTTCAGCACCGAGGCGAGGAATGCCCAATCGCGGTCGCCCGCGATGAAGTGCCGCGGGTCGATGTACAGGGTCAACAGCCGGCAGCCGCGCCCGGCCACGATCATCGCGTTGTCTTCCCACTTTTCCGGCGTGATCACGATGATGCCCAGGTGCTCGATGGCCGCCGGCGGAAAGCCCGGATGCTGGCGGCACCGCTGGCGGAACATCGCGTCGCGCGTGGTCGTGGCGCTGTCGCGCACCACCGGGGCGGGCACGACGATCTCGGGGTAATCGTCCGACACCTCGCCCCAGAGCGAATCGGCGTACCTGAGCCACCACGGGCTGAGCCAGATGCCGCACGTCGGATCGAGATAGATCCCCGGCCGCACCTTGCGCACCGCCTCCAACAGATCGATGTACGCCTCGGTGTTGGCCTCCTGGGCATACGGGCCGGGCAGATGGGCGTGGCCGGCCGCGTCGCACGCCGCCGAAAAACCGTCGAACTTGAAAAAAGCCACGTCGTACTGCCGGGCCAGGTCGGTCACCCGGGCGATGATGTCGCGTCGGTACTTCGGGTCCGACTGGCAGATGTACCACGGATTGCTGTTGGCCGCGTAGCCGTTCTTGGCCAGCCACGGGGCATGGCTGTAGCCGGAGGACGGCGAAAGCCAGATGCCCAGCCGGGCGTTCATTGTCTTGAGCGACTCGACCAGCGGGGCAAACCCGCGGGGAAAACGATCCTCGCGGATCGCCCAGAGGCTATCCTTGTTGTCCCACCCGTCGTCGAGCGTGAACGTGTCGATCGACTCGCCGTGCGCGTCGAAGAGCTTCTTCTTGAACAAGGCGATCAGCTCGAGGCTGTTCTTCTCGGTGGGCGGCATGAGGGTCCACCAGGTGTTGTAGTTCACGAAGAGCGAAGTCTCGCGGGGCGTCACGCGGAAGGTCTCGACGTACTGCTGGAACCGCCGAGCCGACCGCCCCGCCTCCGAAACGCCCAACACCACGGTCTTGCTCGCAAACCGCTCGGTCACGGTGCGGCCGGGATGGTGGATCAGGCGGACCGTCCCCGACTCGTAGCGGTTGTGACCCGCGGGAAACTCGACGCCCCAAAACGTGTCGTCCAAGAGCACCGGGCTGCCAAAGCCCTGGTGGCTGCATTGGCCCTCGATCCCCACGACCCACACGGCCAATTCCCGAAGCGGCATCGGGCCGGCCGGCGCGATCTCCAGGCGGCGGCGCAGGAAAAAGTCGCCGTCGCCCAACTCGTAGACCACGTCGACCCGCGGGCCTTGGGCCGGGCCGGCGTGGCGAAGAACCAGTCGGCGGCCGCCGGCGATCGCTTCCTCGCGCGCCTCTTGGAACGGAACGTCGGCAAGGCGAAGCGGGGGCCGTCCGTCGAGGCCAACGGCAAAGTCGTCCGAGCGCAAAGCGATCGTCCGTCCCGAAAGCCGATTGACCAGCCGGGCGGCGGCGCACCTCGGGCCGTCGGTCTTGAACCACAATTCGATCGAGTCGTTCCCCAGGCCGATTTCGGCCTCGGCCCGTTTCACCCAGGCGCCGGCCGCGAACGACGGGGCGGCGGAGCCGAACAGGGCCCAACCCAGCGACAACAGAACCCATGCGATCGGCTGGCTTCTCATGGTGGCACTCCTGGCAAAATGGTTTTCGGGGACGAGGCGCGGTCCAGTGTACCCGATGGGAAGCGCCCCGGGCCACCGCCCCCACCCCCCGAGATCGACCGCTCACCCCGCCATCGCAGCGTGCCGGACCCGTAACCGTTCCCTGGGACTGTCCCCATTCTCGCGCCGAACGATCGCGAGAATGCGGCTGTCCCCTTCGGCCGTGCTTGTCCGTCGAGCTATTTCTTGAGCGCGTGGCCGACGCGCTCTTCGACCCGCGCCACCCTGGACGTCAGTTCGCCCGAGTACCCCTTGCGGTAGTCGATCTTCACCAGGCACTCGACGCGCGCGCAGTCAGTGGCCAGATCTTCCAAACACCGCTTGACCACGCCCATGACTCCGTCCAAGTCTCCCTCGACCGTCGTGCCCATCGCGTGGCACTGATAGTCCATGCCGCTCTGTTCGACGATCTTCAGGCACCGCGCGACGTAGTCGCCGACGCTCTCTCCCTTGCCCAACGGGTACAAGCTCAGTTCCGCCAGCACCATAGCGAACCTCCTTCAAAGGATCGAATGATTCGTTCGCGGCGGAAAATTGTATGCGCGCGACCAGGAGGGTCCAGGGCCGAAAAGGGGGTTACTCCGCTCGGCTTGGCGACTCGAAGGCCCGCGGCACCGGAGGCAGGTCTTTGGTCAGCACCACCGGGCTTGTGCGCCCGGCCGTCGTGTAGTCGAACGGCTTGAAGCCCAGCTTCAACGCGGGCGACTCGGGCTTCAGGCGGAAGTCGTCCTTCTCGGCGGCCACGAACAGCGGGTCCGCGACGACCGAGTGCTCGTCCTGCTTGCGCTTCTGGCGCCACTGGTCGAACGTGAGGTTCCCCGGGAAAGTCACCGGCTGGCCTGCGGCGTTCCAGTAGCAGTTGTAATCGAGCTTGAAATTGTTGTCGGTCCAGTTGCTCCCCAAGAGCACGCCCTTGGTGTAGTAGACGATGTTCCGCTCGAACCAGAACGAGAGGTGGGGTTCGGTGCGGGTGCGCTGAATCTGTTGCTGCGTATTGAAGGCGAAGATGTTGTTCTGGATGCGGTTCTCCTTGCCGTAGTGCTGGTGAAAACCGCCGGTGCGGGTGCGGTAGACGAGGTTGTTCTCCATCACGATGCCCGTGGACCCCTCGTCGGTGTAAAGCCCCCAACCACCGTAGTCGAACGACTGCACGTCGTGGATGTGGTTGTCGTGGACCGTGGTGCCCGGCGAGACGCCCAGGGTGTAGACCCCGCCCATGTCCGAAAGCACGCCCTGGCCGATCGTGTGCATGTGGTTCTTGGCGATTTCGTTGTGCGTCGAGAGGCTTGGGGCGTAGCCCCAGACCCAGCCGACCGAGACCGACGAGTAGTACAGGTCGAAGATCTCGTTGTGGATCACCCGGTTGTGCGACGAGTGGCCGATCCACACGCCGATGGCCGCGGGATGGAGCCTGCCGGCCCACGCGATGCGGCAATTGCGCACCACGTGGTGCGAGGCGAGCATTTCGGGCTCGGCCGACGACCAGGCGCTTGGGCCCCACGGACCCGGGCCGGCCTCGCCGATCTTCACGCCGCCGGCCCCCAGATCGACCATCTCGCAATTCTCGACGCGGTTGTGCTGGCAGCCGGCGCCGAAGGCCACGGCATAGCCGCCGGTGTGGCGCACCGCGCAACCGTCGATCAGCACGTTCCGCGCCCCGACGCCGGCGATCGCCGCCGACACATCGATCTCGGCCTGCGGGAACGAATGGCCGCCCTGGGGCAATACCCAGTTCGTGTGCGCCAAGGTCAGCCCCCGAAACTGAAGATCATGGACGAACTGCTTCTCCTTCGGCTTGCCCACCAAGAGCACCAGGTGTTCCAGTCGCGGGGCGATGACGACGGCCTGCTGGGCCTGTTCGCCGGCCCGCGGCACGTAGGTCAGTGTGCCGGTCGGCCGGTCCAGATACCACTGGCCCGGTTCGCTCAGGGCCTCCTTGACGTTCTCGACCAGAAAGCGGTGTCCCTTGATCAGCCCGCCCCAAGAGCCGGTCGTGGCGCTGGAGCCGGTAAAGGTCACGACGTGGCCCTGCGGATCGACTTCGGCGATGCGCAGGCGCGACATGGTCCATTGGTGGAAGGGCAGCACCTCGACGTCGCCGAGGTTCGCCCAATCCTTGCGGATTTGCTCTCCCTCGAAGCGGAACCGGTCGTCGCCGCGCCCGGCCACCTTCGGCGGCACCGCGTCGGCAATCGTGTAGTAGCCCTGCTTGGGCAGGCGCGGCCGGAACCGCCGCTGGTCGTTGACGAACAGTTGACAGAAGTCCCACTTGCCGTTTTTCACCTCGTCGAGCATGAGCTGCCAGCGGCCGTCGGCCACCTTCCATGCCGAAAGGCGTACCCCGCCGCTGAGCACCGGCCGCTCGTCGGCCAGCGCCTGGTAAACCACCGGCGCGGCGGGCGTGCCCGAGTCGGCCGGCTCGAAAACGAGCGGCTTGTCGAGGAAATACGTTCCGCCGCGCAGGGCCACCACGATGGGCCTTTGCCGCGCCGGCTCCTTGGCCTTCAGCTCGCGCACGAGTTGTTGCGCCCGGCGCAGCGTCGCCACCGGGCCGTCGGAGCGGTCGGCGTTGGGCCGGTCGAGCCGCCCCGACCAGGCGTCGTTGCCATCGGGTGCGACGTAGACATCCGGGGCCGGCTCGGCCGCCGCAGCGGGTGCCAACGCGGCGGCAAGCCACAGAATCCCGAAAAAGCCGAAGATCGCGAATCGACGTGTCATGGCGGGTCCTCCGGGAGTCAAGGCTGGTGTAAGTCAGGCAGGAAGACGCCAGTGTACCCTCCCCGCTCGCCCGACGCCAGCAACCGGCTCCCAATCCCGAGCGCGAGGGTACGCTTCCGGTTCCGGAGGGACCAAGAGGCCGGTAGAGTCAATGTTTGCCCCAAGCGGCCTCGTGGACTTGGGCAACGTAGGCAATGATGCGCACAAATGAAAAAAGCGGTTCTAGAGTTGGTAGTGGGTAGATGGGGTGTAAGGTCACTACCAGACTTGGAGAACCGCTATGACAAGTGTAGCAGGTGAAACGAAGGTTGGGGATTTTCAGAGGGTGATTTCGGGTGGACCAGGCCGAACTCCGCGGGCACCTGCGCCAGATGGTGCGGGAGTCGGTGGAGGAGACGCTTGCGGACGTGGCGTTCCCGCGGGAGCACTGGACGCGGATCCGCACGAACAACATGCTGGAGCGGATCATGCGGGAGATTCGCCGGCGGACACGGGTCGTGGGGAACTTCCCGGACGGCCAGTCGGCGGTGATGCTGGTGGCCGCGCGGCTGCGGTATGTGGCGACCACGCGGTGGCGCGCCCGGCGTTACCTGGACATGGAACGACTGCGAGACCACGAACCGGAGGAACCATCGGCACGAGCCGGTTAATCGTTGCGACCGGACCTGGTTCCCCCGAGGGGGAACCAGGCAGTCTCAAAGCCCTTTACCAACTCTTGAACCCAATGTGCGCATATTGACAGACACTACCCGTCATCGCACTGCTCCGTCAAGGGCTCGACGGGCAGTACGTGGTTCCTGCCGACGCCGTGATGTTCATGCCGGAGAAATCGGCGATCTGCGAGGTAGCGGGCCTGGAGGACCCGGTGGCGCAGCAGATCCTTTCGCGGTCGGGTGGCACGCCCTGAACGGCCGTGAAGGGCGTGGCCCGTCGGGCCAAACCACGGCCATCGCTTCGCTCTGGCCGTGCCACCCGACCCGCGGCCGGTCCGCTGCATTGCCGGGTTATGCCCCCCAGCCGAACGAACGGTCATAATCGCAGCTGCAAGCAATCGCCTGCGCCCCGCATGCTGGGCACTCTTCGATATCGCACCCTCGCACGTGAAGCCATCCGACTGCGGTGCCACAATCTGGACACGCCCGACCTTGGATGTCTGGCAGGTCATGCTCGCTGCCCCACGCGATGCGATCGTAGATCCTCCCACCGATTCGATACTGTCGATCGCGCTGAGCATCGGCCAGAATCTTGGGCATTCGAGCGTCCATCTCCATGCCGTTGAAGTTGACCCCGTCATCGTCCATTGGGCTGCATAACTCTTGTTTACAACGATCCGCGTATCACTTATGGGCTGCGTGGTTGCAGCCTAACGCGCGTGGATGCTTCGGCTATAAGTGGTTCCCTGTTGGTCGCTTACGTCGATCATCGGGGTTCCGGGGCGTGTTAGGCGGTTTCAGCCTATCGCATGCGGTCTGTGGGCCGGGTAGTGTGTCGGCCGGGCTTCGCACTCCGCGTCCGCCGCAGTTCAGAAGATCAGAAGATGGGTGTAGATCATGGTCGTGCGTACGTCCTTGTGGCCGAGCAGTTCCTGCACGGTACGAATCTCGTAGCCCGACGCCTTCGATGCGGTCGAGCGCTTGTTCCAGGACGTGCTCGTAGAGAAACAGGATTGCCCAAGGCGCCTCGTTTTGGGTAGATGCCGCCACGTGCTCCTGCATGGCCAGATGGGTCAAGAAGGGGTTGACGTCGGCTTCGGTCAACTGGCGCGGCCTTGCCTGGCCCGAAAACAAGCCGAGGCGCGAGCGACCTTGTTGAGCCTCGGAATTCACGGTTTAGGCACCGTCAATCACTCTCCACATTATCGGCGTACTTGGGCGATGCGTCAACCATCGCTCAGAGCGGACCACGGTGAACCCTCGCGTTTACGGCGTTCTCGGGTCAGGTGGCACGCCCTGAACGGCCGTGAAGGGCGTGGCCCGTCGGGCCAAACCACGGCCATCGCTTCGCTCTGGCCGTGCCACCCGACGCGTAGGAGGCTGCATGAGCGACGAAAGGCAAGGCGAACACGCCCTTTCAGGGCGTGCCACCCGACGCGCTCCGCTGGGCGAACGTGGCGATCTCGAGGGCGGCCAAACGTTCGACCACTTCGGCCGGGCTCTGCGGGCGGCGAAGCGGCTCCTTGGCCAGCAGGGCGCGCACGAGCCGGTAGGCGTCGTCGGGAAGGGCCGGGGCGAAGCGCGCGAGATCCGGCGGCCGGGCCTGGCGGTGCTGCCGGATCACCTCGGCCGGGTCGTTTCCGACAAACGGAAGTCGGCCCGCCAGCATCTCGAACAGCACGGTTCCGAGGCTGTACAGGTCGCTGCGGATGTCGACCGGCATCGACGCGACCGCCGTCTCGGGCGCTAGGTAGTTGCACGTGCCGACCACGCACCGTTCGACGGGCCGCTCGGTCCGACCCGTTCGGCGCGCAAAACCGAGATCAAGCAGGGTGACGTGTCCCTCGGGAGAGACGAAGAGGTTGCTGGGCTTTACGTCGCCGTGCATCCAGCCTGCGGCGTCGAGCGCGGCGAGGGCCTCGGCCGCTTGCCGGGCGATCCAGAAGGCCACGGGGGGATCCAGTTGCGGCCGGCGCGCCAGGCACGACGCCAGCGTGGCGCCGGTAAGCCACGGCATGACGATGAACCGCGGCGATTCGCTGGTTCCGGCGGCCAGGACCGAAATCAGGTGCGGATGGACGACCTGCCGGCCGACCAGGGCCTCGCGCCGCAGCATGGCGATGGCTCGGGGGTCGTCTTCCCACTCGGCCCGGAGCACCTTGACGGCGTACGCGGCGGGGCGGTCGGATGTTGCGCCTTCGGGCCGCGCGCGGTAGACGTTGGTCAGCGTTCCCTCGGCCGCCAATGCGACCAACTCCCACTGCCGGACTCGGCATGGGCAGGGCGCAGCGCCACCTCGGCGCGCCGAGGCGGTCTCGGCGGTCGTCTTCTCTTGGGTCTGGGTCATCGGCTCGGCGCGGGAGTAGATGTTGCGCGAGGGGACCGCTACCGATGGAATCGGTTGGCTGCCCCCGCCCAATTGAATGAACTCCGCTCCCCCGTCAGAGACCGGTGTCGAGGGCTCGGCTCCGCTTGTAACCCATTGGTGGGGCCTCGGTGGACCCCAGAGGCCCTCTGAAGCGTCACTTGGCCAGCCATGCGGCCACGCGGCGGCGGAGTTCGGCGAGTTGCCACGCGGTCAAGCGGCTCAAGTCGGAGGGCGAATCCTCGCCCAGGGCCGCCTCGATGGCGGCGCGGATTTCTTCGCGGCTCACGCGGCGGCGCTCGCTGAGGAGCGTCAAGTACTCGATCAACTGCTGCCCATCGCGAAGCGCCTTCAGGCGCAGGTCGGCGACCAGCTTGCGGCGGGTCGGCGCATCCAGGGTCCCGCGCAGGTCGGCCAGCAGGATCGCCAGCATATACAGGTCCACC
>JANLFZ010000539.1 GCA_024653385.1 Thermoguttaceae bacterium
GAAGACCGAGGGCCAATTGCGGGGCTGCATCGGCCATCTGGTTCCGAAGGAGCCTCTGGTCGAGGCGGTAGTCAACAACGCGGTCCATGCCGCGCTGGACGACCCGCGCTTCAGTCCCGTGGCCCCCGCGGAACTCGACCGGATCGATATCGAGATCAGCGTGCTGACCGTTCCCCAGCGATTGGAATTCCGCACGCCGGAGGAGCTTCTGGCCAAATTGCGTCCAAGGGTCGATGGGGTGGTGCTTCGCGTGGGCCGGGCGCAATCGACGTACCTGCCGCAGGTATGGGATGAGATCCCCGACAAGGAGACCTTCTTGAGCGAGTTGTCGCGCAAGGCCGGCCTCGACCGCGACGCTTGGAAAGACCCCCAGGCCCAGGTGCTCGTCTATCAGGCCGAGGCCTTCGGCGAAAGACAGCGAACCACCGCCCGAAACGAGTAAGGGCCTGACGCGATTGACGTGAACACACAGTCCGAAGTGCTCGACGCATCCCAGGTTCCTTGGCACGACGAGCGGTCTGCCGCGGCCTTGGCCGGGTGGGGTTACCGGCTGGCGATTGTTGGCCTGGGGTTTTCGGCCCTGGTCACGCAGGTCACCCTGATGCGCGAGTTGGTCGGCGCGTTGGCGGGGAACGAGCTGGTCTTCGGCATCGTGCTGGGGACGTGGCTGTTGTTGATGGGGATCGGCGCGGCGCTGGGCCGAGCCACTGCCCGGCTGCGTTGGCGGCTGGAGGCGTTCTTGGCCGCGCAGGCCTTGCTGGCCGTGCTGCCTTGGGTGAGCGTGTGGATGTTCCGCTGGCTCCGGAACGTGGTCTTTCTTCGCGGGGCGGCCATCGGGGTAACCGAGACCGCGCTGTGCTGCCTGGCCCTGTTGGCGCCGTACTGTCTGCTGATGGGCGCGGTCCTGACCCTGGCGACCGTGGTTCTCGCGTCGCGCCGACCGCAGCAGGCGATCGGCGGCGTCTATTACCTCGACAGCATCGGCGGCGTCGCCGGCGGGCTGCTCTTCAGCCTGGTCCTGGTGGGCCGGCTCGATCACTTCCGAATCCTCATGGTTCCGGCCCTGGGGAACCTCGTGTTGGCCGCCTGGCTGGCCCGGGTCTCGGGCCGGCGCGTGGCGGCGTGGGTCGCGGGCGTCTCGGCCGCGGCCGTGCTGATCGCCGGGTGGCGCTGGGACTTCGACGCGCTGTCGGCGCGTTTCCTCTACCCGGGCCAGACGATCGTTCACCGCGCCGGCTCGCCCTACGGAAACCTCGTGGTGACCGGCTCGCCGCGGGAGTACACGTTTCTGGAGAACGGCGTGCCCCTGTTCTCGACGCAAAACCTCCAGCAAGTGGAAGAAGAGGTCCACTATGCGATGGCCCAACGGCCCGGCGCCCGCCAGGTGCTTCTGGTGGGCGGGGCGATTTCGGGGACCGCCCTGGAGCTGACCAAGTACCCGGCCGTGATCGACTGCACCGAGCTGGACCCCATGGTCCTCGAACTGGGAGAGCGTTTCGTTCCGGCCAGCCTCGACCATCCGCGCATCGTGGTCCACAACACCGACGGGCGGCTGTGGGTCCGCCGCGCGGAGCAGCGTTACGACGTGGTCCTGATCAACCTGCCCGATCCTTCCACCTGGCAACTCAACCGCTTCTATACCGCGGAGTTCTTCGCCGAGGTCAAACGATGCCTGGCGCCGGGCGGCGTGCTGTCGATCTCGGTGGGCCGCTACGAGAACCGCCTCAATCCCGAACTGGCCGCCCTGGTGGCCGTGACCGATCGCACGCTGCGCACGCAATTCGCGCGGGTGTTGATCCTGCCGGCCGATCGCGTGCGGTTCTTGGCTTCCGACGGGCCGCTCTCGGACGACGTGGCTTCGTCGCTCGAGGCGGCGGGCATCGCGACGCGCTTCCTTAATCGCCGGTACCTTCGGGCCACGCTGGCCGACGACCGCCTGGCCGACCTGCGCCGCGCCGTGCGCGACGATGCGCCGGTCAACCGCGATTTCAACCCCATTCTCACGTTCCTGCTGCTGCGCTACTGGGCCAGCCAGCTCGACGTGAAGTTCCTCCTGTTCGAACTGGTCCTGGGGGCGATCGTGCTGGTGTGCCTGGTGCGTTTCCGACCGCTGTCGCTTGCGGTCTTTACTACCGGCTGGGCCGCCTCGGCCTTGGAAGTGGTTCTGTTGATGGGATTCCAGGTGCTCTTCGGGTCGGTCTACCACCGCGTGGGACTGGTGGTGACCATGTTCATGCTCGGGCTGGCCGTGGGCTCATGGGCCATGAATCGGGCGCTGGCGCGCCGGGGACCGCGAGACCTCGCCCGAATCCAATGGGCCATCGGACTTTTCGCGGCGGGTTTACCCCTGGTGCTGCATGGGCTGGGCCGGACGCCCTCGGGTCCCCTGGCGATGGCCGCTTCGCAAGTGGCCATCTACGGCCTGGCGTTGTCGCTGGCGGTGCTGGTGGGCATGGAGTTTCCGCTGGCCGGCCGGATCGACGGGCGCGCGGTCGCGGCCACCACGTCGCGCCTCTATGCGGCCGACTATCTCGGGGCGGCGCTGGGCGCCCTGGTGGTCAGCGCGGTGTTGATCCCCCTATGGGGGACCGCGACCGTCTGCCTTCTGACAGCCGCGCTGAATCTGGCCAGCGGGGCAATCGTCTCGGTATGGTATCGGGCAACGCGGTAGACGATGCATGATGAGCAAATCGGCGATGTATTGGCTGGTGAAGATCGCCCGACTGAGCGGTTGGCTGCTTTTCGTTCTGGTGCTACTATACCTTGTGACGGGCTTTGCGCTGTGCGGCGAGTATGGGGTCTCGCGATGGATCAGCGCGCAGAGAGCCTTGGACATCCATCGGGTGTTCGAATGGCCGCTGGTGGCCGTGTTTGCAACGCACTCGGCGGTGACCATCTACTTCGCGATGAGGAGATGGCGATGGATCGGCCGACGCAACCGCGAGTAAGCCCTCGTGCGGTTCCCGCTCTTGAAGTGCGTGCCGACCGGACCACGCGGCGCCGGGTGCTTCAGGCCGGTCTGGCGGGTCTGGCGAGCCTGTCGCTGCCTGGCTGGCTCGGTTGTGCCGGGCATCAGGCCGAGGTCGGCGAGGCGGACAGCACCGGCCCGACCACCGCCGACGTGTTCCCGGGCGACGCCCCGCAGGGGGAACTCTGGGAGCAGTGGCAAAAGCAGGGGTGGGTCACCGAAGCCAGGCACTACCTGAAACTCGGCCGCAACGTGCAGTGCAAGGTCTGCCCCAACCAATGCCTGCTGGAGCCCGGCGACCGAAGCCACTGCCGCACGCGGGTGAACGTCGAGGGCACGCTCTACTCGCTGGCCTACGGCAATCCCTGCGCGGTGCACGTCGATCCGATCGAGAAGAAGCCGCTGTTCCACTTCTTGCCGGGCACGGAGGCGTTCTCGCTGGCCATTGCCGGGTGCGTGTTCCGCTGTCTGAACTGCCAGAATTGGGACATCTCGCAGCGCAAGCCGGAAGAGACGAAGGACCCGCGCGGCGAGCCGATTCGGGCGCGCCCCGAGAACCTCGGCACGCTCGCCCTGGCCGACCTCGAACGGTTGAGCATGTTCCCGGCCGACGTGGTGGCGCTGGCCGAGCACGCAGGCGCGTCGTCGATCGCCTACACCTACTCGGAGCCGATCGCGTGGTTCGAGTACACGGTCGACACGGCCGCTCTGGCCCGACGCAAGAATATCAAGAACCTCTGGATCACGTGCGGCTCGATCCGCGACGAGGCCCTGGCCGAGCTGTGCGGGGTAATCGACGCGGCCAACGTGAACCTCAAGAGCTATAGCGACGCGATCTACCGGCGGCTCAATGCGGGCCGGCTGGAGCCGGTGCTCAACACGCTCGAAACCCTTCGCCGGGCCGGGGTGTGGTTCGAGGTGACCAACCTCATCGTGCCCACCTACACCGACGACCTCGACATGATCCGGCGCATGTGCGGCTGGCTGCTCGACCATCTTGGGCCGGACTATCCTCTGCACTTCTCCCGATTCCATCCGCAACACAAGCTGACGCACTTGCCGCCCACGCCGCTCGACGTGCTCCTCGAGGCCCGCCAGATCGCTCGGCAAGCCGGCCTGCATTACGTCTACCTGGGCAACGCCCCGCAGATCGAAGACGGCCAGACGACCTTTTGCCCAAGCTGCGGCAAGGCGGTGATCGAG
>JANLFZ010000540.1 GCA_024653385.1 Thermoguttaceae bacterium
TTTCATTTGCGGCTCGTCGCGCCCCGAGAGTGGCGTGTCGAGCGCATGGCGAAGCGGGAGGGGTGGTCGCCGGACCAGGCCCGCGCGCGGTGCCTGGAAGTCGACCGCACCCGCGAGCTGTTCGCGCGGTATTTCTTTGGCGACACGGCGTTGCAGCCGGCGCAGTATGACCTGGTGGTCAATACGGCTCGCGTGCCGCCGGAGGAGTTGACGTGCGTACTTGCCGCGATCGTTCGGCCCGGTCCCGCCGAGGGCGACCGTAGCTCCGGACCCGATCGCGTCTTGACTTTATCCCGGGAATTGGGGGCGGGCGAGACCCAGTTCGCGGCGGCCGTGGCCGAGCGACTCTCGATGCGCGTTTACGACCGCGAGTTGCTGGAGCAAGAAGCGGTTCGCCTGGGCATCCCCGAGACGGAGATCGAGAAGATCGACGAAAGAGCGGCCAGCATTTTCCAGCGGTTCCGACCGGGCAGCATTTATCAGCGTTACATCGAGGCCCTGGGGGAGATCATGCGCCAACTGGCCGATCGCGGCGACGTGATCCTCGTGGGCAGGGCGGGCCACTGTTTCTTGCGCGACGACCGCCGGGCATTTCATGTCCGTCTGGTCGCCCCAATGCCGGTTCGCGTGCGGAGAGTGATGGAGTATCGCTGGGTGCGCGAAGGAGTCGCCAAGAAGCTCATCGCCGAGAGCGACGCGCAGCGCCGCAGCTTCTACGAAAGCTACTTCGGCGTCGATTGGGCCAACCCGTTGGAATACCACCTTACCGTCAACAGCGGACGGCTGGGACCAATGGCCGTGGACCTCGTTTCGGCTGCCGCCGCGCGTCACTGGAAGAGCACCCAATAGCCTGCACGCATCACGCACCTTCTGGAAATCGTCATGGAAACTAGCTGGACCTGGGGGATCGCCGCCGTCTGGGTGGGACTGGCGCTGGTGGCGAGCCTGCTGTCGATCCGTTTCAAGATGAGCGTGGCGCTGGTCGAGATTCTGGTGGGAATTGCCGCCGGAAATCTGGCGCTGCTTCTGGATCAGTACCATCTTTTCGGGCTGCACTGGCAGTTGAAGCCCAACGAGTGGATCGCCTTTCTGGCGGGTTTCGGCAGCATTCTGCTGACCTTCATGGCGGGAGCGGAGATCGAGCCGTCGCTGCTGCGCAAGTCGCTCAAGGTGACCTTCGCCCTCGGCTTCGCCAGTTTCCTGGCCCCGTTTCTCGGGGCAGCCCTCTACGCCTACTTCGTCGGCGGCTGGGACTGGAACGCCTCGCTGATTTGCGGAATCGCCCTGTCCACCACCTCCGTGGCCGTGGTCTACGCCGTGATGATCGAGACGGGGCTGAACGAGACCGAGTTGGGCAAACTGATCCTGGCAGCCTGCTTTGTCACCGATCTGGGCACCGTGGTTGCGCTGGGGGCCTGCTTTGCCAATTACAATTGGACGCTCGGGCTGTTTGCCGGCGCGGCCGTCCTGGTGCTTTGGCTGGCCCCGAGTTTCGTCGATTGGTTCTTCCGGCGTTACGCGACCCACATGAGCGAACCGGGGGTCAAGTTCGTCTTCTTCGTGCTCTTCGCCCTCGGCTCCTTGGCAGCGCTGGCCAATAGCGAAGCCGTGCTGCCGGCGTATCTGGTGGGTCTGGCCCTCGCCGGCGTCTTTGCCCGCCAGCGGGAAACGGTGCGCCGGCTGCGGACGACGGTCTTCGCGCTGTTGACGCCGTTCTACTTCCTCAATGCCGGCATGAAGGTCCAACTGGCTGCCCTTTGGGCCGGCTTGGGATTGGTGGTCGTTCTGCTGGGGGTGAAGATCGCGGCCAAGGTCGTCGGTGTCTGGCCCTTGGCGCGTCTGTTCGGAATGGCGTCGCGCGAAAGCAATTACACCACCCTCTTGATGTCCACGGGACTGACGTTTGGTACAATCAGCGCCTTGTTCGGCCTGAACAGGGGCTACATCGACGAGTATCAATACTCGATCCTGGTGACCGTGGTGATCGCCAGCGCCGTGGTGCCGACCGTCATCGCCCAGACGTGGTTCAAGCCCGAGATCGAGCCGCTGGTGGCCTTCGAGAGCAGCTCCCTGGCGAACACAAGTCCTGCTTCGGGGGCCTCCGGCAAGGCTGCATTTTCTGGTTCCACGCCCGAGGCGTCGCAGGATGCACCGCCTCCTACTCAGGTGAAATGAGGGACACCATGTTCAACAAGATTCTGGCAGCCATCGACGGCTCTCCAGCCAGCGAGAAAGTGCTGGCCGCTGCGGTGGATCTGGCTACCCACTACCAAGCGGAACTCATTGCCCTGAGCGTTGCCGAAGTGCCGGAGGTGGTGGCGATGGTGGACGAGGTGGATGAGTTGCGCCAAAGTGCCGACGAGTATTTCCGTAAGATCGGCGAGGCGGCCGTGGAATACGCCCGCAGCCGAGGCGTCAAGCTGCGCAGCGTCGTGGTGCGCGGCCACGCCGCCAATGAAATCCTCCGCTTCGCGCAGGCCGAAGGCGTCAACCTCGTCGTGCTGGGACGCCAGGGTCACTCGCGCGTGGCCCGGTTCTTCCTGGGCAGCACCACCGACCGCGTCAGCGAGCACTGCCACTGCACCGTGATGATCGTGAAGTAGCATCGCCTCGCCTAGCCGATCCTACCGCAGTGCCTCGAGCGGCCGCAGGCGCATGGCGGTCCACGCGGGCACCAGGCCGCCCAGGGCGCCCATCACCAGCGCCAAGAGCAGCCCCACGCCGAGAATCTGGGCGTCGACCACCAGGCGGAAGACCACGAACTTGCCGCCGCCGGCGTGTCCGGTGATGACGCTCGTGGCCGACCAGCCGTCGGCCAACAGACCCGCGCCGCAACCGAGCAATCCGCCCACCAGCGCGATCACCAGCGACTCGAGCAGGAACGAAATGAGGATCTGCCGGCGGCCGTAGCCCAACAGGCGCAAGACGCCGATATCCTGCCGTCGCTGGCTCACGGCGGCGAACATCGTGTTCATCACGCCGAACATGCCGCCGATGGCGATGAAAAACGTGACCACGGCGATGGCGAAGAGGAACTGGTCGGTCGTCTGCGAAAGGTCGGTGTAGTACTCGGTCTCGACGAAGGCCTTGACCTTGGCCTTGTCGTAGTCGCGTTCGAGGAAGTCCTTGAAGCGGCGTGCCGCGCCCGGGCCGGCCGTGCGCACGACGAGCGTGGTGTAGCCCTGCTTGCCGACCATGGGGCCGGCCACCGTGCGTTTGGCCCAGATCTCCGAGTTGAAGGTCGTGGCCTCGGAATCCATGATGCCCGCGACGATCCACGTCCGCTCGCCCAGCTCGAACAGGTCGCCCACCTCGAGCCGATCGGGGTTTCGCGCGGCGGCCCGGTCCGCGTCGCTCCGCGCCCGGCCCAGTTCCTCGGCGATCCCCCGGCCCAAGACGCCTTGGACGGCGGTGACGTGCCGGCCGTTGGGCAACTGGATCTCTTCGACGCCGGCCGGCGAGAACCACGCCCCGGCCAGAAGCGACAGGTTGTGCACCGCGGCGGCCAGCGGCGCGTCGTCGATGCCCCGGACCTGGAGGAACCGTCGCTTCGGCTTGCCCGGCGGAGCGTCGGGGAACGGCTGGTTGACGATCATGTAGCACTCGCGGCTGGCCAGGGGGCGTCCGCGCGGGTCGCGGACGACGGCCGCCTGCTGCTCGATGTCGGTCAGGTCGCCGACCGGAAGGTTGCTGAACGTCTCGTCGGTGTTCCCCTCGGCCAGGACGATCACGTTGCCCGGCTCGCCCGTCCCCCGGGTCAGACGCCGCATCCCCTCGACGAAGGCCAGCATCACGGTCAAGACGGCGATCACCAACGTGAACGCCAACGCGGTCATGAGGGTCGTCTTCCATCGCACGGCGAGGTTGCGCAGGCTGTACACCAGCGGCACGCGGCCGGCGGCCAAGAGCATGAGGATCGCCTCGGCCGAGACGACCAGCAGGAAGACCACCGTGCCGGCCCCGCCGTTCCACAGCTCCTGGACGATGTTCCCCATGGGCCTTGCCTTGCTTGTTGTTTCCCAGACCGTCACGCGACCTTCGAGAACACGTCGGCCACCTTGACGCTTCGGGCCGACCAGGCCGGCAGCACGCTTCCGGCCAGGGCCGTCAGGGCCCCAATCGCCGTGCCCACCAGCACCGCGTTCTTCGGAATGAAAAACG
>JANLFZ010000541.1 GCA_024653385.1 Thermoguttaceae bacterium
AGCTGGAATCGGTCGCCCCCGGGGCCACGATTCCAGCTTCGCCTGCTTGACGATCTCGACCGTGGGGGGCTTGTCGGGCGTTACGCGGATGCGGTTGACTCGCGGGTTGGGGTCCGCGTGGCCGGCGCTATTGACCATGTGAACCGTGAAGGTCGAGTCCTTGAGCATGGGCAGCTCGACCACCAGGCGCAGCCCGTCCTCCTCGACGCGGCCGATGTACCGCTGGCCATCCAACTCGACGTGCCCGCCGGCAATCGCCGTCGAGGGCTGGATGCGCAGCTCGGCCACGGTGCATTGGGGGCCGTCGAGGTCGGCGTCGCCCTTGGTCACGGTGCTCTTCGACTGGCCCATGTACTCGGGAAAGGTGTAGGTGATGTCGACCTCTTGGATCGTGGGCTTCTGGCGGACCTTGACCGTGTAGATCTCCGTCTGCGAATCGCCGATTTCGAGGCGGTACTGGATCGGCTCGGTCACCGACGGCAGGGTGACCGTGTACTTCGCGTGCTTCTCGTCGGGAGTCATTTCGAGGGCCGTTTCCTCGGCGGCCCCCTCGGTCCTCGTGAAGAGCATGGCCGCATGGGGCGTGCCGTCGGCGCCGACGACCTCGCCGACGATGTCGAGACTTGAACCGACGAGCACCTCGATATTGCCCGGCGCTACCCGAATCTTCACCTTGCCCACCGAGGGGACGAAATCCCAGGGCTTTAGAAGCCGGTTGGCGGCCGATCCCCAATTGGGAATCAGCATCGAGCAGGCGATCGCCACGGCGATCACGAAGCCCAAGAGTCCGAACGACTCGGCCAGGTCGCGCGGGGTCTGCATGCAGTAGAGAAACCGGCGCCAACGGCTCTCCTTCGTGGCGGCCTCGTCGAACCGCACGCCTCGCACCCGGGCGGCAGCGTGACTGATGGCCGCCTCGCAAAAGGCATCATCACCGTTCTTGGCGCCTTGGGAAAGCTGAACCAGGTTGATCAGATCGCTGCCAAGTTCCGGGATTTCGGCTTCGATCCGGCGGGCCGTGGCCTCCAGACTGCGGTCGTTGCGCGCGAGCCGCCGCCCGACCAGCACGACCAGGCCCACGGTCACCGCCAGCCAGCCGAGGAAGAGAACCGCCAGCCAAACCTGCGAGAACCTCACCAGGGCGTCGGTAACCATGAACAGCAAGAGGACGCCGAACGAGATGGCGGTGGCCAGCACGGCCGTGCTCAACAGCGTGAACAGCCACCACTTCTGCCGCGTCGAGTCGAGCCGGTGGATGATGTTCTCTGCTGCCGGGGACATGTTCAGGCCTCTTCGTTCGCCGAGGATCGTCCCGTCGTCCTTGGTCATCCAGCGGGCCGGGCCCATGGCCATACAGACCATGCCACCGGCTCCAAGAACCTCCGGCGACAAAGGCCCGCCACGTGCAAGTCGCCCAAGTCAGCCCGCGGCTTGCCTCTCATGAAATCTGCATCCGGTCGTGTTCGTGTCGCCGCCCTGTTTAGCCACTTTCATTGTCGTAACCCGTCGGGTGCGGAGTCAAGAGGTGGGCGGGGGGCCCCGTGAGCCCCGGCCGTCTCGATGAGGATTCGAACTTCGCCGGGGCTTGCGTCCATGCGGTGGGGCGCTTAGAACCGGCCTTAAGCGGGCGCTCTCTTCCGGCCCGTTCGGAACCGGGCCCGGCGAGCGGACCGATTCTCTTGGAGACCCTGAAGCTGCGCTCTGTCAAGGGGCGCCGGGAGGCAGCCATGCGTCGCTTCGCGTGGACCATGGGCCGGGGGCTTCTCGTGCCAAGCCTGGTCGATCACACGCCCCACGGAGACGTTGAGGTGCTCGGGGCAGCCGAAGCGGACCGGCAACTGGTACGGCGCTGCTTGCTGGACGAGGAAGACGCCTGGCGCGAGCTGCTCAATCGCTTCGCGCGGCTGTCGAGGGCGGTGGCCGCCCGGGTCTTGGGCCGCGAAGGGGCATCCCACGTGGCCGACGCCGTTCAAGAGGCGTGGATGGCCGTGTTCCTGCACTTGGGCGACTTCAGAGGCGCAAGCGACAGAAGCCTGGCGGCTTGGCTCGCCGCAACCGCGACACGGCGGGCGGCGAAACTGCGCGACCGTCTGCAACGGCAACGGGCCGCAGAGCAGCACGCAGTCGCAGAGCGGACCCACCACGAGGCGGGCGCGGGGGGGGGGGCGACAGGTGGGCGCTGGAGGCCATCGAGGCCCTGGTTGCGGCGAAGCACGAACTTCCTCCCCGAACCCAACTCGTGCTGGAAGGTCTTGTCGGCGGCAAGACGCAGCGGGAAATCGCTGTGGCGCTTGGGGTTTCGGAAACCACAGTATGGAACGAGGTGCAAGAGATCCGTGGCCGGACGGGAGAGATCTTAGAAAAACTTCAGGATTCCGGTGGTCATTGACGGCGTCTCGTTTGTCTATATATGTGGTAGTTGATTTTCGCTCTCGTCCGGAACAAGGGGAGGATCTCGCCGTGCCGATTTCCGATTGGACGCGTGCGTTGGGCGAGCGGTTGAACCTACACCCCCGCAAGCGGTGCGGAAGGCCCAAGAACCGCCAGCACCGGACCCTGGTTTTCGAGCCCCTCGACCGTCGGGAACTTCTCACCGCCACGGTGATGTACGGGGCCCTCGTCCCAGAGGACCAATACGCGCCGTCTGCCATCGCTTGCGGCGACGGCTTCGCCGCAGCCAGCGGCTCGATCAGCATAGGCGTGGATGCCGCTTTCGGGGGCGCGGCCGATGGCAGAATCACCGCCACCGGCTTCACGGCCGCCGCCCGTGGAGCGACATCCCATATCCAGCAATGGGGTGCAGAAGCGGGTCGAGATATCGCGCACGTGCTCAGTACGGGCTTCGTCGTCGAGCCGGGCGCGGTATTCACACCCCTGAAGATCGACGACTACAGCTTCACCACGCCCAGCGCGTCCGCAACGACGCAGTCTTGGGTGGATCGCCAGGGTGTCGCGTACACGGCCCTCGTCGATTACGACTCGACCCTCACCGTTACAGCCACGACCGGTTCCGACGACGGGTGGACCTACTCCGAAACGCTGACCTCCGTCTGGGTGGTGACGATGACCGGCGGCGACGGCTCGACGTCCCACGAGCGCGACACGTACAGCTACACGTTCGTCGCCTCGGGCGACCCGCTGGCCCCGACGTTCACCTTCATGGTCAAGGCGAGCGGCAGGGCCTTCGGTTCGGAGAAGCCGCTGGTCTACGGCCCTGTGGAGGAAAGTGCCGCAAGGTCCGTATCGCTGTTGGCGGCCGGCGAGTGTGCGCTACTCGATTCCATGGAGGACATGTGGCCCTGGAATTGGAACTGGGAGGAGGAGTACGAGCAAATCATCGCCAACGGCGGCTCATCGGGAAGCGGCAGTTCACACTCGGAGTATTCCGATAGCGGTTCGTACTCTTACACCGTCGACGGGGGCGAGGTCGCGGGCACGTATCAGGAATCGGGCGTATACGACTACTCGTACGCGTACGAAACCACGGCCACGTCGGGTTCGGGCGGCTGGACGATCACCGGCAGCGGCTGGGGCGACGAAAGCGGCGAAATCCATTACTCCTACGGGGGCGGTGGCAGCTACGCGCAGTCGGGTAGCGCAAGCGGCAGTGGGAGCGGCTCCGGCAGCACCTACGGCTGGGATAGCTGGACCCTCAGCGGCACGATCAGCGAAGGCGGGGGCGACGACACGTCCTACGACTACACGACGTATTACGCCCTCGACTCGTCGGGCAGTTGGGGTGTCACCAGCGGCAGCGGAGGATCCACCGGCAGCGGAAGCACGCACTGGTCCTACGCGGGAGAGGGCCAGTACACCGTGGACTACGAGGACTACTCGATCCACGGCACGTTCGATGAATCGGGGGGCGAGAACACGTCCTACGACTTCCAGACCAGCGCCACGGCGGGAAGCGATGGCGAGTGGACCGAGAGCGGCACGGGGACCGAGATCGAGGACGGCTACAACGACTTCTCCTTTGCGGGCAGCGGCAGCTTCGCGGATTCCGGCAGCGGTGCGCTCGGCCAGAGCGGCTGGGAGACCTGGAGCCTCAGCGCCACGGTCGACGAAAGCGGTGGCGACGGTTCCTCATACGACTACACGACGCACTACGACCTGGACTCGTCCGACGGTTGGACTGGCACCAGCGG
>JANLFZ010000542.1 GCA_024653385.1 Thermoguttaceae bacterium
CCACGATACCCGCCAGCGCGCAAAGACCCAGAGTCCAGTGGTGTCGCCACGGACTGCTGGCCAGCGGCGTGCCCACGGCGCCGGCGAGGATCGTCACCAGAACGCCAACCTCGGTGATTAGGCCAAGCGCCACGGCCGCGCCGGGGATCGAACGCAGGACAAACCGCGGCCGTCCAGACTCCGCCCGCCGCCAGACCACCGCGCCAACCATGGCCCCCAAGACTGGGCCGCCGCCGCAAACAACCAATACTGCCAGCGCCGAAAAAGCTGCACGCATCGCGATGACCTTGATCGCTTTGGGCCGGGTCGAACGCACCGACGTCATGCTAACGCCTCGTCGCGCCTCAGGCAACGACCGAGCGGATGGGACAACCGGCGCATCCGACCGCCTCATGCACGCCACCGGGCCACTGGGGTTGACGCGCCGCGTGATCTTCTCCCACAATCGGGAAAAACCATCCTGACTACCGGGTTGACGCCATGAAAGTTCTGCCTCTCCTGGCTGCCGTGGGGCTGTGGATTTCGTTCGCCGAGTCCGCGCATGCCGCCGCGCCGCCGTCGCGGCCGGACCGTCGGACCCAGGCGCCAACGGCGGACGACGCCGTGAAGAACCTCGACGAAATCGTGTTTGCCGTGCGCCTGCCCTACGACGACGGACACTGGTACGCGAACATCGGCTACTACTGCGACGACCAGCGCAAGGCCTATACCGGCAACGGCCGGCCCGACGCGGGCCGGCTCTGCGCGTGGAACGCCCGCACCGGCCAACTGAGGACCCTGCTGGACGCCCGGGGCGGCTCGGTGCGGGATCCCCAGGTCCATTACGACGGACGCAAGGTGCTCTTCTCGTACCGCCAGGCCGGCTCCGACTACTACCACCTCTATGAGATCAACGTCGATGGCAGCGGACTGCGGCAGATCACCTCGGGCGAGTACGACGACTACGAACCCACGTACCTACCCGACGGCGACATCGTATTCGTCTCGACCCGCTGCCGCTGCTGGGTCAACTGCTGGATGACGCAGGTCGGCGTGCTGTACCGCTGCGACGCCGACGGCAAGAACATCCGCCGGATCTCGCACAACGGCGAGCACGACAACACGCCGTGGGTCATGCCCGACGGACGGATCCTCTACATGCGCTGGGAATATGTCGACCGCAGCCAGGTCGAGTTCCACCATCTCTGGACCATGAACCCCGATGGCACCGGTCAGGCGATCTTTTATGGGAATATGCACCCGGGCGTGGTGATGATCGACGCCAAGCCCATCCCGGGATCGCGCGACGTGCTGGCGAACTTTTCGCCGGGGCACGGGGTGAACGAGCACCGCGGCATCGCCACGATCGTCTCGCCCACGTCGGGCCCGGACGATCGCGCCTCCGCGCGGCCGCTCCACAAGCCGCCGCTGGTGAAGGATCCCTACCCGCTGGCCGACGGTTCCTTCCTGGCGGCCCGCGGCAAGGAGATCGTTCGGTTCGACGCTGCCGGGCGCGCCCAAACCCTGTTCACCTGGCCCGGCCAAGGCGAGGTCCACGAGCCGCGCCCCATCGCGTCGCGGCCGCGCGAACCGGTGATCCCGTCGCGCGTCGATTGGAGCAAGCCCGCCGGCCGGCTCGTCCTGGCCGACGTGTACCAGGGCCGCGCGATGCAGGGCGTGCGCCGCGGCGAGATCAAGAAGCTGTTGGTGCTCGAACTCCTGCCCAAGCAGGTGAACTTTAGCGGCGGGCCGGACCTCGTCTCGTGGCTGGGCACCTTCACGCTCGAACGGGTGCTCGGCACGGTGCCGGTCGAGGCCGACGGATCGGCGAGCTTCGAAGTGCCCGCGTGCCGGCCCGTCTTCTTCGTGGCGCTCGACGAGAAGGATCTCTCGGTCAAGCGCATGCACAGCTTCACCAGCGTGATGCCCGGCGAGACGACCGCGTGCGTCGGTTGCCACGAACCGCGCACCCGCACGCCGGAAGCCGGCAGACTGGCCGACTTGACGGCCTTGCGGCGCGCGCCCAGCCGCATCCAGCCCTTCGAGGGCTTTCCCGACGTGCTCGACTTCAACCGCGATATCCAGCCGATCCTCGACCGCCACTGCGTCGCGTGCCACAAGCCCGAGCGGCGCGACGGCGGCGTGCTGTTGACGGGCGACCTCGGGCCGCAATGGTCGCACGCCTACTTCAGCCTGCTGGCGCACCTCGAAGTGGCCGACGGGCGCAACGGCCTTGGCAACTACCCCCCGCGCACCATCGGCAGCTCGGCCAGCCCGCTCCTGAAGAAGCTCGAAGGGGGCCACTACGACGTCCAAGCCACGTCCGACGAGTGGCGCACCGTCTGGCTGTGGATCGAAAGCGGGGCGCCCTACGCCGGCAGCTACGCCGCGCTGCGGAACGAGTACGAGCAAGGATTGGCTGGCCGTGCCACGGCTCGGGTGTTCCGCGACGGGGCCGACGTGCTGCGCCGGCGGTGCGGCACATGCCATGCCCTGGGCAAACCCAGCGACGAACGCGGCCGGCCGCTGCCCTTTCAGCCCAACATCGCGCGCAACCACCGCGGGGTGAACCGGCCCACCGGCGTCTACGAACGCGTGGTCCTCGAGAACGACCCGATTGCCAAGTTCAGCGCCAACATCCTCTTGAACTTCACGCGGCCGGCCAAATCGTCGCTGTTGCTCGGCCCCCTGGCGAAGGAAGCGGGCGGTTACGGAAGCTGCGGCCGGGTCTTTACCACGACCGACGACCCCGACTACCGGCGGCTCTTGGCCTCGATCGAACAAGGCAAGTCGGATCTCGACTCGGTACCGCGGTACGCGACGCCCGGCTTCCGGCCGAACCGGCAGTACGTGCGCGAGATGAAACGGTACGGCATCCTGCCGGCCTCGTTTGATCCCCAGCGCGACCCCATCGACGTGTTCCAGGCCGACCAGGCCTACTGGCGGTCGTTCTGGCACGAACCGGCCTCCGTCGGCCGCACCGCCACCAGCAGCGCGTCGCGGTAGGGCGATCGGGTCGTCGGAATCGGGGGCTTGCGCCAACAGGTTTGCGACGGCCGATTCCCGGCGAAGGTGGGGGGGCGGCTTCCTCTGGAGCGGGCGGTTGACAGGGGCGGCTGCGTTGAGCAAACTAAGTTGTTTCTGCCGCCCAACCTGGAGGTACCTCCATGCGACTGATCCTCGTGGACCTGCCGACCGCCAGGCGGAGGAACTTCTATCCCTTGGCCTTGAGCCGGCCGATCTGGGAACTGCGCTGCGGCATGACCAGTTTGGCCGAGAAGCTGATTGCCAAGACCGGCGCGGTCGACGTGGCCGCGTTCGTGCCGCCGTACATGGCCGAGGTCTGCCGGGCGCGGTCGCCCTGGCCGGTCAACGACGCGAGCCGACTCGTCGGCGACGACTTGTTCGTGGTCCACGGTCGGGTGAAGGCCGCGGGATTGGACGTGTCGCCCACCGGCCCCAGCGAGGCGGCGTTCGATGCCGAGGGCGAGTGCCTCTACGTGCGCGTCGCTCGAACCGACCTGGGCAAGCTCGATACCACCTCGATCGAGGGGTTGATCGAGTCGGCCCGGCGGTCGCTTCCCGCTGCGGCGAAGCAGGTCCCGGCATGGAACTACACCTGGGACCTGGTGCTCCACAACCCACAGCAGTTGCGTGAAGACTTCGCGGCGGCGGGACGATCGGGCGTCGAAGGCACGGTCGAGCAGCCCGGCGCGATCCGTGGAAGTCGGCGCGACATCTACGTGGCGCCCGGGGCCCTGGTCCATCCGATGGTCGTCCTTGACGCGGCCAACGGGCCGATCTACATCGACGAGGGGGCCGAGATCCATCCCTTCAGCCGCGTCGAGGGGCCGTGCTACATCGGCAAGAAGTCGATCCTCTTGGGCGCCAAGTGCCGCGAGG
This sequence comes from Thermoguttaceae bacterium, assembly GCA_024653385.1. Classification (GTDB taxonomy): domain Bacteria; phylum Planctomycetota; class Planctomycetia; order Pirellulales; family Thermoguttaceae; genus JANLFZ01. Next base: position 3,883 of record JANLFZ010000542.1, read on the forward strand.
GGAACTCGATCGGCCCCATGTGCCGCGTCGGCGGCGAGGTCGAAGAGTCGATCATCCACGGTTACTCGAACAAGTACCACGACGGCTTCTTGGGCCATGCCTACGTCGGCGAGTGGGTCAACCTCGGGGCGCTTACGACCAATAGCGACCTCAAGAACGACTACTCGAACGTCAAGGTGATGCTCGACGGCAAGTCGGAGACCGACACGGGCTCGACCAAGGTCGGGGCCCTCATCGGCGACCACACGAAGACCTCGATCGGCAC
>JANLFZ010000543.1 GCA_024653385.1 Thermoguttaceae bacterium
CCGCCTTCGGCCGAAGCGTGGCGGACGTTCGGCCGCCAACTGCGCGAGGTCTTCTTCGAGTATTTCGCCCCGTGATTCCTGAAGGGGACAGTCCCCGTGATCGGTTACCGGTGGAGGATGCCCATGCTGCGTTCTTGGATCGTCTTGTCGCTGGCTGCCGCGTCGTGCATCGGACCGCCGCTCGATGCGGCCGAAGAGGCACGCTGGCGGCGCGAGCTTTCCGAGCCCAGTCCCGAGTTCTCCCAGATGCCATTCTGGTTCTGGAACGACGACCTCGAGAACCGCGAGATCGCCAGGCAGATGGCCGAGTTCCGGCGGCACGGGGTCTACGGCTTTGTGATCCACGCCCGCATCGGCCTGCCGCGCGAGGTCGAGTACATGGGGCCGCGGTGGCTTGCGCACGTGCGGTTCGCCGTCGAGGAGGCGGCCCGCACCGGCATGAAGGTCTGCCTCTACGACGAGGGGATGTACCCTTCCGGCTCGGCGCACGGCGCGGTGGTGCGGTCGAACCCGGCGTTTGCGGCCCAGGGTCTGGCGATGCACGTCACCGAGGCGACCGGCCCGGCCGAGCTGACGCTGCCCGCGCCCGCCCGGGGCAAGCACGTGCTCACCCTCGCGGCCCGGCCCAAGGGCGACCGCGGCGTCGACCTCGGCGGGGCCCGGCTCGTGCGCCAGCCGGGCAAGGTCCGGGTATCCGAGGGGCGATGGCGGGTGATGACCTTTGTCCAGGAGCCGACCGGGGGGCGGATCCGTGGGGTCCATCCGGGCGAGGATGGCGGACCCGGCGCCCCGCTGGCCGCCGACCTGCTCAATCCCGACGCCATGAGGGCATTCCTCCGCTTCGCCTACGATCCGTATTACGAGACGCTGAAGGATCACTTCGGCACGACGGCCTTGGCCATGTTCACCGACGAGCCGAGCCTCTCGGGCCGCGGGGGGCGACCCGAATTGCAGCCGTGGACCCAAGGGCTGCCCGAGTTCTTCGAAGCCCGGCGGGGCTATCCGCTCTTGCCCGTGCTGCCCGCCCTGTTCTGCGACGCCGGGCCGCGGACCCGCGCGATTCGCGAGGATTTCCACCTGACCCTGACCGAGCGTCTCGACGAGACGTATTACCGGCCGCTCTCGGAGTGGTGCCAAGAGCGCGGCATCGCCCTGACCGGCCATCCCGCCGGAAGCGACGAGATCGGGCCGTTGCGGCGGTTCCAGATCCCCGGGCAAGACATGGTCTGGCGGTGGCTGCTCCCCAACAGCCCGACGGCCCTGGAGGGACCCAACAGCACCGTGGGCAAGTGCTCGTCGAGCGTGGCCCGGCATGACGGCCGGCGCCGCAACGCGAACGAGATCTACGGGGCCTACGGCTGGCACCTGACCATGGACGAGATGAAGTGGCTGGCCGACTGGCTCATGGTCCGGGGCGTGAACCTGCTCTACCCGCACGCCTTCTACTACTCGATCCGCGACGAGCGGGTCCACGAGCGGCCGCCCGACCTGGGTATGCACAACGCCTGGTGGCCGCACTACCGCCTCTTCGCCGACTACACCAGCCGCGTGTGCCGCTTGCTCGCCGACAGCCGCCAGGAGTGCGACGTGGCCGTGCTGAGCGTCCACAACCGGCTCCCTTGGCGCGCGGCCAAGTGGCTCTTCCAGAACCAGATCGATTTCAACTACCTGGAGGATTGGCGCCTAATCGAGCAGGCGAAACTCGACGGCGCGACGCTTCGCGTGGGCGGGATGGCCTATCGCGCGCTGATCGTCGATCAGGACGAGCCCCTGACCGGGCCCGCGGCCGAGCGGGCAAAGGCGCTGGCCGCGGCCGGCGCGCTTGTGCGGTACTGCCGCGGCGCGCCGTCGGCCGATCTCGTGGCGGGCCTGCCGCGCGACGTGACGCTCGATCCCCCGTCGCCGGAGCTGCGGTACACGCACCTCGTCAAGCACGGCCTGCACTTCTATCTCTTGGTGAATGAAGGCGAACGGCCGATCGAGACGACGCTCACGTGCCGCGCCGCGGGCAAGGCCGAGTGGTTCGACCCGTGGCACGGCCGCTTCCGACCCGCGCCGATTCTGCGGGCCGAGCCGGGCATCTCGGTCCCGCTGCGGTTGGAGCGTCGCGAGAGCGCCGTGCTCTGCGTCGATCCTTCGCAGCCCGCCGTCGTCACGGCCAGGCTGCCGCGCGCTTTGTCGGTCGCCACCCCGATCGCGGGCCCGTGGAAGGTGTTCGATCCGCAGGGAAGATCCCTCGGCGATCAATTGGGCGATTGGCGACGAATCGCCGGTCTGGAGCGGCTGGCCGGCACGCTCCGCTACGAGACGGCATTCGATGCGAAGAAGACGCCGGGAACCGCCTATGAACTTCACTTGGGGACCGTGGGCGATTGGGCCGTAGTGCGTCTGAACGGCCGCGACCTCGGCCCGCGGCTCTGGGCGCCGCTGGTGTGGGACGTCACCGAGGCGATCCGCAGCGGCAAGAACGACCTGGTCGTCGAGGTGACGAACTCCTGGGCGAACCGCTACGCGCCGAAAGATGCCCGCCCCTCCGGGCTCTTCGGGCCCGTGGAGTTGCGGCAAACCGGCGGCCGGTAGCAGCGCCTTCCCGCATCACATCAAGGGCGCTCACGGCTTCTGCAACCGGGCCGAGGCCCAGTTGGCGCAGTCGTGGATGTAGCCGTCGCCGCCGTCGGTCACCACGAGGCGGAGCCGGCGCACGCCCGCGACCGGCACATCGACCTCTTTCGACTGGCCGAAACGCATCACGCCGCTGTCGAAGAGCTTGGCGTCGTCGCCGAAGACCTGGAACGCGACCGTTCCGCCCTGCTCGCCGGGGCTTGCCGTGGCGAGGAACCGGGCGTACTTGCCGTCCAGGACGTAGATGATCTCCGAGGGGGCGTGCGTGCCGATGCCCCTGGGGTGCTTGCGCTTGCCCACGCGGATCGCCTGGTTCTCGATGCTCTTGTCGCGACGCGGCAAGCCGTCCTGGTTCGGGCTCCAGCCGGCTCGGGCAGATTCCCAAGGGAGGTCGCTCAGGTAGACCGTGCCTGCCGGAACCGGCTCGTCGGCGCGTGGGCCCGGCGGTGGCGGCGAGGGCAGGACGACGCGCTGCGACTGGGCCTCGGTGCCGCGAATCGAGAGCAGGTCTTCGCGCGGGTTCTTCTCAAGGCGATCGGCCAACGACCCCAGCGCCGCCAGCAGGGCCTGGTAGTCGGGGTCGCGGGCGTCGGCGAAGACGGTCGGCTCGCACCGCCCCCAGCCGCCGGCCGCGCGGGCCAGGGGGGCGGCGAGCATGCGGCTTTGCCGAACGTCGTGCCGGTTGAGGCTCAGCCACCAGGTGTCATGCCGGCCGTCGTCCTTGCCGTGACAGCCCGCGCACCGCCGCTCGGCAACCTTCTCGATCGCCGCGCGCACACTGCCGGAGAAGATGCGGCGGTCGGGATAGTGCTTCGTCTCGTAGCGATCGTAGTACACGCCGTTGCAGTCGATCCACGTCAAGAGCCGCTGCCACTCCTCGGCCGACAATTCCACGCCGTGGTGCCCGGCCCGCAAGAGCTTCGTCAACGGCGAGACCTTCGAGCCGTACGTGTACGGCGGACGAGGGAATACGTCGTCGGGGTGGTCCCAGCGGTTCGAGATCGCCACGGTCAGGTAGGGGAGCAACTCCTCGTATCCGACCGTGAAGCGGTCGGTCAGATCGTCGGTCAGGATCACGCCGTTGGCCCCGCGGTCGTAGGCGTGGCAGGCGATGCATTTCGCGTTGACAAGCGGCTGCACGTCGCGGAGGAAGCTGACGGTCGCGGTTCCCCAAGGAGGCGGCACGGGACGGCTAGCCGGACGGTGGGCGGCAAGCACCGGGCCCTCGGCCCCAGGGCGGCGGTCGGCGGGGGGATTGCCGCCCTCACCCCCGGCCCCTCTCCCGCTTGCGGGAGAGGGGAGTATGGTTGCGGTCCCTCTCCCGCTTGCGGGAGAGGGGAGGGAGGGGGCCAGGCTGCGGCGTTCGTGGCAGCCGATGCAGCTCCGCGTCTCGCCGGGCTTCAGGCATACCACGCTCCGCATGCGCTGGATCTCCTCGAAGTCCTTGTCGAGCACCTCGAAGTAGACGTTGCGGTTGGCCGGAACAACGAAGTGGGCCGACCCG
>JANLFZ010000544.1 GCA_024653385.1 Thermoguttaceae bacterium
CCAAGGGCCCAGGCCGCGGCGATGCGCACGCTGGGCGATTCGTCGCGCAGGGCGGCGCGCAGGTCTTGCCGGGCGGCTGCGACCGCCGCGGCGCCGCGGATCAACAGCCCCGTGGCGGCCCAGTAGCGCACGCCGCTGTCGGCGGCCTTGAGCCCCTCGCGGAGCTTCGGCACATCGTCCGGCGTGCGGCGGGCGGCCAGCTCGGCCATCGCGAGGATCGTCTCGAGCGGGTATCGCTTCGGGTCGTGGCCGAACTCATACATCGTCGTGCCGGCCGCCCGGCGGTGCATTTCCGCCTCGGGAAGAAAACCGACGTCGCGGGTCTCCAGCAGGTGCTTGCGCAGCGCCTGGCGCAATTCGGCAAGCACCGCCTCGTGGCCGGGCGAGTCGGCAAGGTTGTGGACCTCGTCCCGATCGGCCTGGAGATCGTACAGCTCCTCGGCCGGCTTGGGCTCCCAGAAGAACGTCTTCGGCGGCGCCAGCTTGCCCTCGTCGTAGAGCCGGCGCCACTCCCGGGTCGTCGGCGTCTGGAACATGTAGCTGAGGTACTGGCCGTAGATCAAGTGGGGCATGTACTGCCGCACATAGATGTAACGCCCGTTGGTCACCGAACGCACCATGTCGTATCGCTCGTCCATCCGGCCGCGGAACCCGAAGGCGTACGCGGGGGGCGGCGACTCGAACGGGCCCATCAGCGCGCGGCCTTGCATCCACTCGGGCGGCTTGATGCCGGCCAGACTCAGGACCGTCGGCGCCAAATCGACGAATGCCGCCAGGCGCCGGCTGGTCCCGCCCGGCACGTACTCCTTGGGGGCGAGGTGCTTGAACTTCTCGGGCACGTACACGATCAAGGGCACGTGGAGTCCCGAGTTGTACGGCCAGCGCTTGCTCCGCGGCATCCCCGAGCCGTGATCGCCATAGAAGAAGACGATGGTGTTTTCGGCCAAGCCCGCCTCGTCCAGCTCGCGGAGCCGGCGGCCGGCCTGGGCGTCCATCTCGGTAATCCGGTCGTAGTACTGGGCCCAGTCGAGCCGGACCTCGGGCGTGTCGGGATGGTATGCCGGCACGCGGACCTTGGCCGGATCGTGCTGGGGCGTATACGGCCGCGTGCGGATCTGGCTCTCGTGGGTGATGGTGAAGTTGAACACCGCGAAGAACGGTTGGCCGGGGCGACGGTTCTTCCAATGGGCCTTGGCCGACGACTGATCCCACACGGTGCCCGGCTTCTCGACGTTGTAATCCTCCTTGCTGTTGTTCGTGCAGTAGTAGCCCCGCTCCCGGAGGAACTGCGGATACAACTTCATTCCCGGCGGCATGGCCACGAGACTCCGCATGTGCTCGGCCCCGAGGCTGGTGGGATAGACCCCAGTGATGATCGCGGTGCGGGCCGGAGCGCAGACCGGGGCATTGGACCAGGCATGCACGTAGCGCATGCCCCGCGCGGCCAACCGGTCGAGGTTCGGCGTCTTGGCGTAGGCGTCGCCGTAACAGCCCAGTTGCGGACCGGTGTCCTCGCAGGTGATCCAGAGGATGTTGGGCAGTTCGGCGGCCAGTCCCCCGGACCGACCGTCCAGGCAGACGCCGGCGGCCAGCGCCAGACACAACACGCGGATCAAGCGCATCGGCACCTCCCTTCACGCCCGAAGGGGACAGTCCGATTTTCGCGCTCCTTCGCCGCGAGAATTGGGACCGTCCCCGTGAACGGTTGCTCGGCTCGCTGTGCCGGTCGATCTGGCCGGGGCACGCGGCTCGACTCCTGCCCGAGTATGGCCGCCCCACGGCGCCGCGGCAATCTGTACAGGTGTCGCCGTTGTGCGGAAGAGGGCTCGCAAGCGCCCGCCGGCAAGAAACGCCGGAACGCCGTGGGGCCATGCGGTATAATAAGAGGCGCCGTTTCGGTCTCTGCCCGTTTACGCCCCTTGCCGCCCATGCACCCCACCGGATACACCGCCGACGAATTCCATCGCAATCCGCTGATGTTTTACTACGAGGTGACGCAAGCCTGCGACCTCGTGTGCAAGCATTGCCGGGCATCGGCCAAGGAGACGGCCGACCCGGGCGAACTCTCGACCGACCTGGCCAAGCGGCTGCTCGACCAGGCGGCCACCTTTCCCCGGCGGCCCACCGTGGTGCTGACCGGCGGCGATCCCTTGAAGCGGCCGGACCTCTTCGAACTGATCCGCCACGCGGTGGGGCTGGGGCTTCAGACGGCGCTGACCCCGTCGGCCACGCCCCTGGCCACGCGCGAGGCGTTCGCGAGGGCCAAAGAAGCGGGGGTCCAGGCCCTGGGCATCAGCCTCGATGGCGCCGACGCGGCCACCCACGACGCGTTCCGCGGGTGGAGCGGCAGCTACCAGCGCACGCTCGGCATGCTCGACGACGCGCGAGAGCTGGGCTTGCCCGTCCAGGTCAACACGACCATCACCCGCCGCAACTTCCACCAGATCGACGCGATGGCCGCGGCCTTGGCAGCGCGGGGCATCGCCATGTGGTCGGTGTTCTTTCTCGTTCCGGTGGGGCGCGGCGTGGAGGAAGAGCGCATCGCGCCGGATGAGTACGAAGTGGCCTTCGAAAAACTGTGGAACCACTCGCGAACCCAGCCCTACGCCGTGAAGACCACCGAGGCCCCGCACTATCGGCGTTGGGTCCTCCAGCACGGGGGCGACCCTTTGGCCGGGCCCGGGCAGCGCGCCTCGGGCGAGGGCAAGCGACTGCATCGGGCGCCCTTGGGCGTCGGCGACGGCAAGGGAGTGATGTTCGTCAGCCACACGGGCGAGATCTACCCGGCCGGCTTCCTCCCCTTGTGCTGCGGCCGCTTCCCGCACGATTCGGTCGTCGAGACGTACCAGAACCATCCCACGTTCCGCATGCTCCGCGATCCCGACCAGTTCAAGGGGATCTGCGGCGCCTGCGAGTACCGCCATGTTTGCGGCGGAAGCCGCGCCCGGGCCTACGCCGTGACGGGCGACCCTCTGGAAGCCGAACCCGACTGCGTCTACGTTCCGGGATCAGGCCCTTAGGCGCCCGGCCGCTTGGCCGACCGACGGACCCCTATTTCCCCACGCAAAACCTGCTGAAGATGCGGTCGAGGAGGTCGTCGGTATACACCGCGCCGACGACCTTGCCCAACTCGTCCAGCGCCACGCGGATTTCGGTAGCGACCAGTTCTTCCCCGGTGCCGGCGCGTGCGACATCGCGGGCCCGGGCAAGGCATTCGGCCGCCATCTCCAGCGACTGACGGCAGCGCGCGGCCGTCGAGGCCACGACCTCGCCCGGGCTTTCCGCGCCTTGCGCCTCGAGCACCGCGGCACGCAGGCGCGATCGGAGCACGTCGAGTCCCTGGCCGGTCCGGCTGCTCGTCTCGATGGCCGGGACCGAAAGGACGACCTGGCGCGGTGCGTCGCTTTTCGTGACGACCACGAGGCGGTTTCGGGCCGCGCAAGCCAACTGGGCCTCCTCCCAGGGGTTGAGTCCGCGCGATCCATCGACGCAGAACACCTGCACGGCGGCCTGCGCGATTTGCGACCGGGCCGCGCGCTGGGCCGCGGCCGCGATCTCGGCGTCGCTCGACCCGGCGCAAGGCGGCGCCGGCTCGATCCCGGCCAGATCCACCAGGACGCACCGCACGCCCTCGAGATCGAGTTCGGCCGTCAAGTAGTCGCGGGTCGTGCCGGGATGTTCCGAGACGATCGCCTGGAATCGCCCCGCCAGCGCGTTGAAAAGGCTGCTCTTTCCCACGTTGGGCCAGCCGACCAGCGCGACGCGGACCCGCTCGGCGGACTCGGCCCGCGACGCCATTTGCCCGGCGAGCCGCTGGACCGTTTCGGCGGCCGCGGCGAGTTGCTGCCGGACCTCGTCGGGAGCGATGAAGGCGATGTCCTCGTCGGCGAAATCGAAGCCTGCCTCCAGGTGCGCCAAGAGGTCGAGCAAGGCATCGCGCAGTTGGAAAAGCGGCCCGGCCAGTCCGCCGGCCAGTTGCGCCAGGGCCACGTCGAGTCCGCGCGGATCGGCGGCGTCGACCGCGCCGAGCCAGTCGTTGTTCTGGAGCCGGGGTTGGATGAGTTCTTGCTCG
>JANLFZ010000545.1:0-1527 GCA_024653385.1 Thermoguttaceae bacterium
CATCCCAAGCGGGACCTGATGTCGCGGCGGCGCGACCGGCCCCCGGTGTTCTCAGCTATTTCAGTTTCATCACTTTGGCCACGGTCGGATACGGTGACGTGACGCCTACTACGTCGCTGGCCCGGACTTTGGCCTGGACAGAAGCCATTACCGGCCAGTTCTACCTTGCAGTCCTGGTGGCGGGCCTTGTAGGGCTCAAAGTGACTCAAGCCATCAAGAACTGAGACAAACTGTTGAGAGGAGAAGAATATGCGAAGGCTCTTCGGCAAGATATTCAGCCGCGCGGCGCGCTGCTTCCTGGCTGGAATCATCGCGATTCTTCCCTTGGCCATCACGGTTGCGGTTGTCACTTGGGTCGGAGGGATCGTATCGCGCTTCCTCGGCCCCAGCACGATGGTCGGGCGTGCCCTCAGCAGCTTGGGAATTCCGTTTGCGACCGACGCCACGGTCGCCTACGCCTTCGGCGCGGCACTCGTTGTGGCACTGATCTTTGTGGTCGGCGTCGCCGTTGAAGTAGGAGCGAGGAACTGGCTCCAGCGCTTATTGGACGTCGTTCTCCCGCGTATTCCCATCATTGGCGGAGTGTACGGCACCTCGAAGCAACTCGTTCGCCTGGTGGACAAGAAGCAGGACGCCGAATTGAAGGGCATGAAGGCCGTATTCTGCTTTTTCGGCGGGCAGAGTGGGGCCGGCGTCTTGGCGCTGCTGGTATCGCCGGAGCGATTTCGGATCAACGGCCGGGAGTATCATATCGTGGTCGTACCGACCGCTCCCGTGCCCATCGGAGGCGGTTTGCTCTTTGTTCCGGCCGAGACAGTCCAACCCGCCGACCTGAGCGTGGAGGGCCTGATGAGTATCTATGTTTCGATGGGCATCGCCGCGCCGCAGTTTCTGCCCGCAGCGGCGTGCTTGGAGCGTACCCCGCCAGTAGCGTCACCTTCAGTGCAAGGTTAGAGCCTGAATACACACTGACTGGAGAACTGCCTCGGAAGCCTGAGCGTCCCAAACTCATGAGGCGAGACAACCGTGGGCTACTGGTGGCAACAACTTCGCAAGCACCCGACGCGATTGCTCGTCGGCGGGTTTGCCGCGGCCATCCTGGCAGGCGGGATGCTCCTCACTTTGCCCGTGTCGGCGTCTCGCACACGGATTGGTTTTCTGGACGCTCTTTTTACAGCCACCAGCGCTGTGTGCGTGACCGGCCTCACGGTTCGCGACACTGGGAGCGAGTTCTCGACGTTTGGGCACATCGTAATCGTGGCTTTGATCCAATTGGGAGGGCTGGGGATTACTACGTTGTCCACCGCCCTCTTCCTGTTCTTTGGCCAGCGGGCATCGCTCTCGACACACGATGTCGTCGAGAGCAGCTTTCGCGCACGCGCGGAGGGCAAGCTGAAGCCCCTGCTGGTCCAAGTGTTCGTTTGGACTGTCGTGATCGAGGGAGTTGGCGCGGCGGTCCTCTTGCCGACCGAGTTGGGCCGCCTACCGCCGCTGCAAGCCGCATGGAATGCCTCGTTTCATGCCGTG
>JANLFZ010000545.1:1537-4063 GCA_024653385.1 Thermoguttaceae bacterium
CTGGTTTCTCGCTGCGATCGGATAGCCTGACGGGTGACCGCGCTAATCCGGCCGTAATCCTGCCGGTCTCGGGCTTGATCATCCTCGGCGGCTTGGGGTTTGGTGTGTTGACGGAGATTGGCGGGAACGTGTGGAAAAGACTATGCAGACAGCGCGCCAAACGGCTCTCGCTACATTCGAAAACGGTATTGACGGCCAGCGGCATCTTGCTGCTGGCCGGCACTCTGGGGTTCTGGACCTTCGAGCGCGCCAATCTCCTCCGTGAGACAGACCTGCGAACCCAGTTCCTCACGAGTTTCTTCGCGTCGGTCACGCCGCGCACCGCAGGCTTCAACTCAATCAATTACGCCCAGGTGACCGCGCCTACGCTCTTCCTCACCATCGTGCTTATGGCCATTGGAGGCTGCCCAGGCTCGACGGCCGGAGGAATCAAGACCACGACACTGGCTGTGCTTTGCGCACACGCGCGGGCACGGTTGCGCGGCAATCGCTGGGCGAGCCTGTTCGGTCGTGGTATCCCGGAGATGGCCGTGGATAAGGCGTTTGCCGTAGTCGCGATAGTAACGGTCCTGGTCGTCAGTGGGACGCTCTTGCTCTCGGCCGTCGAGATGCGTCAGCCGACCCCAGTCGGGGCACCTGAACAGCCAATCGGGCTACTTTTCGAAGTGGTCTCCGCCTTGGGCACCGTGGGTTTGACGACCGGGATCACACCGGCGCTGTCAGTCGGGGGCAAGATCGTTGTCATCGCGCTAATGTTTGTCGGACGTCTCGGGCCGTTAACGGTCGCCGTGGCGATCGCCCGTCGCCAGCCACGACCCGCTGTTCGCCTGGCCGAGGAGCCGATCATGATTGGCTGAAGCCGTTGAAAACCGTTGTACCAGCTAGGTCGCCAGGTGTGGAGGAAAACCGGAATGAAAGGGCCAGATCGCGTCGCGGTTCTCGGATTGGGAGACTTTGGCTATCACTTGGCCTGCGAACTCCAGCAGTTGGGCCATGAGGTGCTAGCCGTGGATAGAAATCGCGATAAGGTGCAGCACATTCTGCCCAACGTCACTAAGGCGGCTGTGGCCGACGTGAGCGACCGTCCGGCGCTTGAGGAATTGGGGATCTCCTCTTTTGACATCGTGGCCGTGAGCGTGGGCGAGCGGCTGGAAACAGCCGTGTTGTTGGTGCATCACTTGCGCCAGTTGCAGACGCCGCGAATCCTGGTCAAGGTTGCGAATGAGGAGCAGGCTGCGATTGTGAAGCTGGTTGGAGCCACTGAGGTCATCCACCCCGAGCAGAGCACCGCTCGGAAGGCGGCCCTTCTGATCCACCATCCCCGGGCCGTCGACTACCTGGAACTAGGCGGCGGACACCTGGTAATCGCTGGCCATGCTCCCCGCAGCGCCGTTGGAAAGACCGTGGGCGCGTTGGCTTGGCAGGAGCGCTACGGCGTCGCCCTCCTCGCGATTTGGGAAGCCGGCCAAGAAGGCCCGCCCGTCCCGCCGGCTCCCGGTCGCGTGATCGCCGAGACCGACGTCCTCATCTTGGCAGGGCACATCGACCGGCTCCGAGAACTGAGGAAGATGAAATAGGATATGGGATAACACCGTATGAGCATCTTCAATCGTCCCAAGCAGGCCATGGAAGCTGTCTCGCGGCCAAACATGGCGTTTGTCGAGGGAACGCGACACATTTCGCTGATGAGACGGCGGCCCTGCTGCGGAGCCGCTTGCAGGCAGCCACACTGGTTCTTTCCGTCCTGCTGGCCGTGGCCTTCGCCGGGAATCTCTTTTCCGACTACGCGCCGTTGATCGGGATCCGCGCAAGCATCTTGGCCGCGTTCGTCGGGAGCTATTTTGTTCTGCGTGGCTCACGCCCATTCTCGTCGGCGCAGCTTCGCGGTTTTGAGGCAGGACTGTTCGTCGCTCCGATAGTGCAACTCCTACTGATGATGGGGACTAGGCTCGTGGCCTTCGCCAAGGCCGATGACGCTGTATCGCTTGTCGCCGCTCAACACGCCTACCTCTCGGGTTGGTCGGTCCTGATCCTCACCCATGGCATCCTGATGCCCAATACATGGCGACGCGCGCTGGCGCTGCTTCTTGCCGCCGCCTATCTGCCCTATGGACTGGTGCTTTGGCTCCGTTGGCAGATTCCGGGAATCGACGCCGCGTTGCAAGCGGATAGATTGGGAGTGCTCGTTCCGATGCCTATCGTCGCGGCCCTGGTTGCCGTCTTCGGCACCCACGTCATCAACTCGATCCGCCGGGAAGCATTCAAGGCAAGGCAACTGGGCCAGTACGTCCTGAAAACCAAGCTCGGCGGGAGCGTTCCGATTTTGTAGGAGGAAATTGGCCTGGAAAAACACCTTCGAGTCGTGGATAAGGGCGATTTCATTTCACCACTTTGGCGGAAAGGAGTTCCACCATGCCCTATGTCACGGACGACGACTCGAAGGCGATCCAGAGGATAACTGGACTTTTTTGCAAACTCTCAAGCTCGACTTTTGCCATTTTATCTGGCTTAAGTCGCTTGAGAGAG
>JANLFZ010000546.1 GCA_024653385.1 Thermoguttaceae bacterium
AAGCGGCCCGCGCCTGCCAGACCTCGCTCGACGCCGAGTTGAAGGCGTTTCGGAACCGGCAGGCCGAGTTGCTCGGTGAACTCGCCCGGACCAAGGGCGATCTGGCCGACCGCGACGCCGAACTGGCCGCGGTCCGGCAGCGCGAGGAACGCCTCGATGGCGAATTGCAAGCGCTCCGCGCGCGCCAGGCGGAGGTGTCGGCCGAACTCGAGCATAGCCGGCAACGCGAGGCGGAGTGCCAGGCCGAGTTGCAGGCCGCCAAGGCCCGGCAAGACCGGCTGGCCGCCGATCTGGCCGAGGCGCAACGCCGGTACCAAGAGATGGCCGACCAGTCCGCGGCGCCTCCCGATGCGGCGGAACTGGCCGAATTGCGATCCCAGCGCGACGCCCTGGCCGATCGGCTCGACGAGGCCGAACGGCGCGTGGCCGACCTCGGCCGGCAGCTTGCCGCGGCCGAGGAAGAGATGCAGCGGCTCCGGCAGTCGCCTGCCGAGGGTGTGGAGGACGACTACCGCCGCCGTTACGAGATGGCCGTCGAGGACGTACGCAACCTCAAGGCCAAGGTGGAGGACCTCGAAGCCCAACTCCGCGAGAGCCGGGCGCACCCCGGCACCAGCGCCGGCGGGCTCGACTGGGAAGCCGAGAAACGCCGGATCCTCGCCGCCCTGGAATCCGATGGGGGCGAGCCGACCCCCGAGGACCAGGCCCGCCGCGTCGAAATCGAGGAGGTCATTCGCCGCACCGAGGCGGCCCTTAGCGTGAAGGACCGCGAACTCGCCGAGTTGCGCCAGCTCTTGGAAGACCAGAGCAAGAGCCTGGGATCGGTGGCCGTGGGCGCCGCCGCCCTGGGCGAGATGCTCGACAACGACGCGATCGTCCGGGAAGAGCGGGAAAACCTCCGCAAGCTCCAAGAGGAATGGCGAGAAAAACTCCGCCAGGCCGAGGTCGAAATTTCGGTGGAGCGGGCGAAGATCGCGCGGGAACGGGCTCAGCTCGAAGAACGCCTCCGGGCCTTGCCGGAGAACGCCGAGAAGCCTCCCGCTCCCGACAAACCCGAAAAACCCGCCCGCGGACGCTGGCTCAGCCGCCTGGGCCTCAAGGACCCGGCGGAGGAGTAAGCGCACGCGCCGTCTAGCGTCCCAACTCGTCGGCCAACCCCTGCGCGTCGTATACCTTGCGCAGGGCCTCGACAATCGCGCTGGAGTGGACCGACACGGCCCGGGCCAGTTCGTCGGTGTATTGGAAGTCGAGCACCAGCGACTGGATGTTCCCGTCGAAGATGATGCCCACCAACTCGCCGCGCCGGTTGACCACCGGGCTGCCCGAGTTCCCGCCGATGATGTCGGCCGTGGACACGAAATTGAAGGGCGTGCGAAGGTCGAGCCGGTCCTTGCGCTCGATCCAACGGGGCGGCAAGCGGAACGGCGGCCGGTTCTCGTGCTCCGCGGCCCGCTCGTACAGCCCGGCAAAGTCGGTCCACGGCGGGACCGATTTTCCCATCTCGGTGTACCCGCGCACCGTGCCGAAGGCCAGACGCAGCGTGAAGGTCGCGTCGGGATACACGTCGGTCCCGTGGAGCTTGAACCGCGCGTCGGCGATCCGAGCATAAGCCTGGCGCAGCGGCTCCTCAACCTTTTCCTCGTAGGTTCGCCGTAGCTCGCGGGCCGCGGGATCGACCAGCCGGGCGAGCTGGATCATGGGATCGTCCGATGCCGCAATCGCCGCGACACCGCCGTCGGCCAGCTTCTTGCGGAAGGCCACGTCGGCGAGCTTCGACCCGAGCACCAGTTCGGCCGCGCGCTCGCGCGGCGGGCGACCGGCCAGCACCTTCTGGACCAACGGATGGCCCGGGCCGGCCATCTCAAGGAACATGCCGAGCGAGTCCGCCAGCTTGACGGTCTCGAGGTCGTCGTAGATCGGCGCCTCGGAGAACAGGTCCCTCTTGAGCGAGTCGAGGTTCGACTCGGCAAACTCGCGGAGTCGCTGGGCGTTCGGCTTGGCGGTCTCGTCGGCAAGACGCACCAGGATCCTGGCGATATGGAACTTGTCGCTGTTGAAGGCCGCGCCCCGCTCCAGAAGGTCGTAGTCGTAGAGGATGCCTTCCCAAACCTTGATGATGCCCAGCACGTCGGCCCAGGGATCGCCGACGGCTGCGGCCAACTCCGGGCGGCCGGCCACGGCCTTGCGAAGTTCGGCCTCGGCCGCTCGCTTCGCGTCGAGAATCGCGGGGTCCTGCAAGCCGGCCAGCCCGCCCAGCCGGGCCTTGCGGCTGTTCTCGATGCCGAACAACTCGTCCTGGGCCCGCCGGGCATTTTCCTGGCTCCGCTCGCTGTAGCTCGTCAGGATCACCTCGCGGCGGTAGAGCTTGCGCATCAGGTAGGGAAAGGACTTGTCGCGGAGGAACTCGAGGTGGGCCACCGTGTTCAGGCGGCTCGTGCGGCCCGGATGGCCCGACACGAACACCAGTTCCCCGTCGGCAGGCCCCGCCTTGCTCCATTTCAGGAAGTGCTCCGGCCGGGCCGGCTTGCCGTTTTCGTAGACGCGGAAGAAGCAAATGTCGAGGTCGAAGCGGGGGTACTCGAAGTTGTCGGGATCGCCGCCGAAGAACGCGATTTCTTGCTCGGGGGCGAAGACCAGCCTCACGTCGGTGTACTTCTTGAAGCGGTACAGGTGGTAAAGCCCGCCGTGGTAGAGCGTCACCACGTCGCTTCGCAACCCGGTCTTGTCGAACGACTCTTTCTCGATGGTGTTCATCGCGGCGCGTCGGGCCTGGTGGGCCTGGGCGGGATCCATCCCGGGCTGGACCGCCGCGTTGATCCGCGCGGTCACATCCTCGATGCTCACGAGGACGTTCAGTTCGAGGTCCACGCAGCGGAGTTCCTCCTCGCGGGTCTTGGCGTGGAAACCGGTCTTCAGCAGGTTCCGCTCCTTGGTGCTGAGCTTTTGGAGCGCGTCGGCGCCGACGTGGTGATTCGTCATCACCAGGCCGTCGGACGACACGAACGAGCCCGAGCCGCCGCTATTGAACCGCACCGACGCCAGGCGCAGGTGATCCATCCACGCGGCAGTCGGCTCGAAGCCGTATTTCGATTTCAAGAGCCTGGTCGGCGGGTTATTGAATAGCCACATTCCCTCGTCGGCGCCGAGGGGCCTTGAGTCGAACAGCATCGTCGCTCCCACGAAAAGAACGAGAAACGAAAAGACTCGCGCATGACGCATAAGGCGCTCCTTGTACCGTCGTTCGATGGTTCATCTTGTTTTCAAGTAACCGTTCATGGGGACTGTCCCGATGTTCGCGGCGAAGGAGCGCGAACATGGGACCGTCCCCAGCCTGTGAACGATGACTATTTCAACCGGCCCTGCGATTCGCCCTCGCGCTGGTCGGCCTTGGGAGTCGGCGGCAAGGCCAGAATCCGGCCGAAGCCCACCAACAGGAGGAAACCCGCCAGGGCGGCAAACGTGCCGAGGGCCAAGCCGTCGCCCTCGGCCCAGCCCAGGCGCTGGCCCACCGTGCCGAGTACCTGCGGAATGCGGTCGCTGAAATTGAGGAAAGCGATGAGTACGCCGCCGATCGCCCCGCCGGCGATGTACCCGGTCGACAGGAGCGTGCCCGGGGCGGTCTCGGCCTCGGCCTCGCTTTGCTGGCGACTTGCACCGGGCCCGAAACGGTCGACCATCAGGCGCACAAGCCCGCCCACGAACACCGGGGCCGAGGTCGAAAAGGGCAGGTACACGCCCACGGCGAAGGGCAGCGACGGCACGCGAACCAGTTCCAGCACCAGCGCAATGAACACGCCCAAGAGGACCAGCGTCCAGGGGAGTCGCCGGGTGAGGATCCCCTCGGTGATCATGGCCATCAGCTCGGTCTGCGGGGCGCCGTACTTGCGGACCTCGACGCCGTCGTCGCGCCGGGTGAGCCGGCCCGTAATGCCCGGATCGACGAGGTAACAGACCCGGCCGTGGCCATCGACCAGGTACTTCCCCACGGGAATCGCCTGGGCCTGGGCCTGCGACTGGTCCACATGCCAGACGTAATACTCGGCGTCGTCGCCCGGCG